>VGBY01000086.1 GCA_016870295.1 Actinomycetota bacterium | reverse complement strand
CTGTGTAGCGCTAACTGTGTGGTGCTCACCGCGCGGCGTTATTTGCCGAGTGCCGCGTCCACTTCGGCGCGCAACGACTCCACCAAGCCACGCACCTCGGCGGGCGGCTGCCGCGCGATGCACTTGTCGAGGAATTCACTCGCCGACGCCGCGTCTCCCCCGTCGCGAAACACGACGATGCCCAGAAAGCACATCGCATCGGGATACGCCGGGTCGAGTTCGATTGCGCGCCCGAGTGCGGTGATGGTCGATGCGTAGGCCTGTGTGCGCAACGACTCGTCGAACTGGCGGGCCGACAACATGATCAGCCAGGCGCGATACGTGAGCGCCTCCACATTGTCGGGGTCGGTCTCCAACACCCGCCCGTAGAGATCGATCGCCGACTTCACGTCGGTGGGGCCGGCAAGACGGGCCTGCGCCAGGAGCGAGGCCGTGCTGTCTTCGATTCCACCGGTCGCTGTCTGCAGCGGTAATCGTTGACCACTCTGTCGGGCGACCAGCACCCCAACACCGATACCCACGACGAGGGCGATGGCCAACGTGATGACGAGCGGGCGACGATTCGCCGGCGCACCATCGGTCGTGCCAGTGCTCGCCATTTCCGGCCCGCCACTCTCGCCATCAATACCACGGTTGCCACGGTTGCCACGACGAAACAGCACGATGAGCACGCCAACGAGCACCACCGCCAACACGACGGGCAACACCCACACGAGCGCCTCGATACCACTGCCGCGCGGTACGAGCAGCACTTGTCCGCCGAACCGATCGGCGACATAGGCGACGATCTCGTCGTCGGTCTTCACTCCGTCGCCTACCTGGCGTGCAACTTCGGCACGAATCGCCTGCGCAGCCGATGCCCGCGACACAAAGACGCTTTCGCCATCACAGGTCGGGCAGGCAATGCGTTTCGTTATCACATCGATGCGTTCTTGCTGTGTGAGCGGCCCGGTGTTGCGACCAGCGCCGAAGACCAACAGCACCAGCGTCGCCACCAGCACGACAGCCCACGCAATGCGTCGAGCAGCGGGGGTCAATGACATTCGGCGTGATGCGGTGGTCACGAGTTGGCGCCCTCGCGTAACCGTGCCATCTGTGCTTCGAGCACACCGTCGGTGACGGCACCGAGAATGCGCAGTCGCACGAAACCATTCGGGTCGATGATCCACGTTTCAGGCACCTTCGCCACACCAAATGCCACCGCGATCGCGCCATCGGTGTCGCGTAGCTTCGACCAGTCACCACCGTTGGCGACGAAGAAGTCGCGAATCGCGGCATCGGCATCATCGTTCACCACCGTGTAGAACTCGGCGCCACCGGGACGGGCGCGCTCACCCTCGGCAAACTTCACCAACGACGGGTGCTCGGCGATGCATGGCACGCAGGTGGAGTTGAAGAAGTTGAACACCACCCACGAGCCCTTGCGGCGCGCGAGCGTGAACGGTTGATCATCGATCGTGGTGGTCTCGATGGCCGGTGCCGGCTGGCCGAGCAACGGCGACCGGGCCCCGACATCGGTGTCACCATCCGACACCACCAGCACGGCGACGAGGGCGAGCATCACGAACCCCACCGCAAGTGCACCAATACGGGCCGGTTTCATGCGTCAATGGCCTCGTCGCGAAGGTCGTGTATCGACGGTGCTTCGCGGTGGCGTCGGCGCCGCGTCGGCAATACTGCGAGCAGCGTGCCGAACGCCATCACGAACGTGCCGATCCACAACCACAAGATCAACGGCTTGATGAACACCTTGATGCGCGCCTGACCGGAGTCTTGCCGCACGGGGGGCTCGAGCGTGAGATAAATGTCGTGGGTCAGCGTCGTGCGCACCGATGGGGTGCCGACGTTCATGCCGATACGGGTGAACTTGGTGATCGACGGTGCATACGCCCGCCCACCATCCACGCTCACGAGTGCGCGCACCGACTGGCTGCGCGCATCACGTTGTTCGACCACATCGACGAGTTCGAACGTATGACCCGCAAAACTCGCGACTCGGCCGACCACGAGGTCGATCTCCTGACTGCGGGTGAACGAGTTCGACGCCGCAAGCGCAACGCAGATGAGAATCACGCCGAGATGCACGATCATGCCGCCATTGGCCCGCCCGACGAACCCGCGCAATCGCTGCACACGCACCGCACGCCAGAGGTGCCGTAGTGCACTACCCGCCGCAAAGCCACCGAGACCGAATGCCAGCAGTGGTGCCAGCCCGGCGGCACCGGCGACGAGCGAAATCGCGATACATGCCAAGCCGAACACACTTGGCCCCAACAGGCGCTGCGACAGGGTCTCGCTGCCGTCACGCCGCCACGGCAGCACCGGCGCAACCGCCATGATGAAGAGCATCGTCAGCCCGATCGGCACGGTGAGTTGATCGAAGAACGGCTCGCCGACCACGATCTGGCGCTGCTGAATCGCCTCGACAACGAGCGGAAACACCGTGCCGAGCAACACCACGAAGGCAAAGACGGCAAACAGCACGTTGTTGACGAGAAACGCGCCCTCGCGCGAGAAGAGGCTCTCGACACTGCCGCCCGCCCGCAGTTGGTCGCCGCGCAAGAAGATGAGCACGAGCGACACTGCAACGATCACACCGAACGAGACGAGAAGCCATGGCCCGATGTCACTCTCGGAAAATGCATGCACGCTGTTCAACACACCCGAACGCGTCAGGAAGGTGCCGAGAATCGTGAGGCTGAACGTGGCGATCAGCAACGACACGTTCCACACGCGCAGCAATCCACGACGCTCCTGCACCATCACCGAGTGGATGTACGCCGTGCCCGTGATCCACGGCAGGAGCGATGCGTTCTCGACCGGGTCCCACGCCCAGACACCGCTCCACCCGAGCACTTCATAACTCCACCAACCGCCGAGTGCGATGCCGAAGGTGAGGAAGCCCCACGCCGCCACCGTCCAGCGGCGCGTGAGGTGCAACCAGCCGTCCTCAACTTTTCCGGTGATGAGTGCAGCAATGGCGAAGGCGAACGGCACCGTCATACCCACGTAGCCGAGGTACAAGATCGGCGGGTGAAACATCACCAAAATGTGGTTCTGCAACAGCGGGTTGGGGCCCGGCCCGTCGGTGACGCCCGGCGGACCAATCACGAACGGGTTCGCTGGACCGTATGAGAGCAAGAAGAAGAACGCCAACACCGCGAACATCACCGCCATCGCCCAGGCGATGAGCGGCTCGTTCATCCGTTTGCGCATCCACCACGCAGCGGCCGCGAGGTAACCAGCGAGCACGAGCACCCACATGAGAATCGAACCTTCGAGTGCGCTCCACACCGCGGCGAAGTTGTAGAGCGGCGGAGTGGATCGTGAGCCGACCTTCTGCACGTATTCCAGCGAGAAGTCACGGGTGACCATCGCCCACTCCATCACTCCGAATGCAGCGACCGCCATCGCCGTCGAGAGCAGCACGAACCGTGGCACGAGGCGCAGCGTCTTCCGGTCGTTGCGTCGCGCACCGACCGCGGCGGCAAAGACCCCAAAGAATGCCGCCAGAAAACCGACGAGCAGAATGGCGCGCCCGAGGTGCGCCGTTGCGCTGGCTACGAGCATGCCGACTTCTCGGCTTCCGTGATGCGCTCGGCGTTCTCGGCCTCGTATTCATTCGAGTGCTTCACTTCGATACGCGTGGCGACCAGCACGCCGTCGACGATGCGACCGTGCGCCACCACGGGGATGCACTCCTGAAAGATGCCGCCTGGTTCACCCTCGTAGTCGACCGGCAATGACACGCCGTTGAACGACATCACGAACGTGGTGATACCGCCCCGCGACTGCAAACTGCCCTCGTCCACGCTGCCCTGCACCCGCACTCGACGGGTGTCGTCGCAACCTTCACGCACGCCGATCTCATCGACGTTGCAGTAGTAGTCGATGGACGAGGTGAGAAAGAATCCGACGATCACGATGCCAGCAACGACCGCGGCACCGGCAATCATTGCCGGCAACATGCGGCGCTTCGGGCGCGGTGCGTCGGGTGCCGGGCGGGGCGTCAGGTCCATCGCGTGATCACAACCACGGCTTGGCGTCGTCGGGGGTTTGGCGGGCGAGGTTCTTCGCGCGGCGCAGCGTGGCGACGGCGAGCAACGCGATTGACCCGAGCGTCACCAACCAACTCGTGAGGATGAAGCCGATGTCATCCATCGCTACGCCACCGTCTCCGCGCGACGAGCAGCGATTGCCGCGTCAAGCCCGGCACCGAGTTGCGCATCTTGCAAGGCCGCCAGGCGCTGACGATGCATCACCAGCCACACGAAGATGAGCGTGAACGCCACCACACCGGAGAACAACGTGAACAGCATCAGATCATCGAGCCGCACATCACCATCCGGGTTCAGCACGCTGGCCTCTTGGTGCAACGAGCGCCAGAGCACCACGGAGAAATGCACGAGCGGAATCTCGAGCACGGCCAACAACGCGAGCACGGCGCTGCGACGCGCACGACGGTGCGGATCACTGTCAATGTTGCGCACCGCGAGATACCCCACGTAGGTGACGAAGAGAAACAGCGTCGTCGTGAGACGCGGGTCCCACTGCCAGAACGTTCCCCACGTGAGGCGACCCCAGAGACTTCCGGTGACGAGTGCCAACCCCATGAACAGCACTCCGACTTCCGCCGAGGCTCCGGCGACTCGATCAAAGCCCA
>VGBY01000085.1 GCA_016870295.1 Actinomycetota bacterium | reverse complement strand
CCGACACCGGGAATCTCGGTCGGATACTGCATCACCAGATGTAAGCCAGCGAGCGCTCGCTTCCAGGTGGGCAGCGCGAGCACGTCGGCGCCATCGAGCATGATGCTGCCGCTGGTCACGGAATAGCCGGGTCGACCCATGATCGTTGCTGACAGCGTCGACTTACCGGCACCGTTGGGGCCCATTACTGCATGCACTTCTCCCGAACGCACCGTCAGGTTGATGCCGTTCAAGATTTGGGCATCACCGGCCTTGGCGTGCAGATCACTGACGGCGAGCACGCTCACGCGTGTTGCGGTGGATGGCGCCGCGGTGGAAGTAGGAGCAGCCATCACTGCCCTGCCTTGGCGTTGTTGGGTTGATCAGAGATATAGACGTCGGTACCGCGCACTTCGGCGACGAAGACGGGCACGGGTTGTGTGGCGGGCAGCGTATTGGGTTTGCCCGTTTCAAGACTGAACGCGCTGCCGTGGCGGACGCACTCGAGTTCCCTGTTGTCGCAGTCGACCTCGCCGTCGGAGAGCGCCACGTTCGCGTGGCTGCAGCGGTTACCGATCGCATAGACGACGTCGCCGATTCGCACGACCGCCACGATGTGTTTGCCCACTTCAAACTTGGCCGCTGCACCATCGACGAGATCGCTCAGCGCACAGATGCGATGCATGGTCATGAGCGCGCCCCCGTGGTCGCACCAGTGCCGGCGGTCGCTGCGGCCGTCAACTTCTCGCCGACCTTCCGCCGCAGCACATCAGGCTGCGCAGCTGCCGGCAAACGGTCGATGACATCGGCGAAGAATCCAAACACCACGAGCCGCTCGGCAACTTCTGGGCGGATGCCACGACTCTCGAGGTAAAACCGTTGTTCATCATCGATCGGGCCGACGGTGCTGGCGTGGCTGCACTTCACATCATTCGTTTCGATCTCGAGGTTGGGCACGCTCTCGGCCCAGGCACCGCTGGAAAGCGTGAGATTGCGGTTGGTTTGGAACGCCTCCGACTTCTCGGCGTTGTCGCGAATCTTGATGAGACCGGTGTAGACGCTCTTTGCAGTGTCGCGCACCGCACCCTTGAAGAGCAGGTCGCTGCGGGTGCGTGGTGCGGCGTGATCCTGCAGTGTGCGGAAGTCATGCATCTGTTGGCCGTCGGCAAAGTAGAGCGCAATCTGCTTGGCCGAGGCACCCTGGCCAACGAGTCGCACGCCGGCGCGCACCCGCGAATAGTCGCCGCCGAGCGCGATGGTCGACGAAGAAATCGACGAGTCTCGTTCACCGCTCGCCCGCTGATAACCAATCAACCAGGTATCGCGCGACAGTTCGTTGATCGCCACGTACGTGACGCGGGCCGACTGCGCGGCGCGAATCTTCACCATCGGCACGAGCAATGATCGGCAACCAACGGACGAGGTGAACCGCTCGACCACCGTGACCTCGCTGTTCTCCGCCGCATCAACTTCGAGCGACGGAAAACTCAGCACCCCCGACTCGCGTGCCGCGTGCATAATGACGATCGGTGTAGCAACCACTTGGCCGCGTGACGTGGCGACGCGAACCGCGCCACCGTCGCGAGCACCACCCGTTGATTGGCGACCAACCTCCTCCTCATGCAACGTCTCGAATGCGTCACCAGGTTCGCTCGACACATCTGTGAGCGCCAAGCGAGACTCGCGCGACACCACCGACTCGTCACCCGACACGGTGGTCGTCAGTGACCCCAGCGAGTATGCAGCGAGTTCTAGTGCGTCGATGCGGCTGTATCGCCACAGTTCTTCTTCTGCCGTGGGTAACACGATGCTGGCGAGCGCGGGCATTGCGACTACTTCTTGCGCTTCTTCTTGTTCTTGCGACCGAGCTTCTTGCCTTTGCTCTTTTCGAGATCGCTCACCACATCGGAGGCGATGGCGTTGATGATCGACTCGGCTTCGCTCAGCACTGCGGCAGCCGAACCGTCATCCAGACTCTGCGGAGCTTCGGGGGCGGCCGTGGTCACGAGCGTGCCGTGCGTCCAGCCGACGTCCATTGTGCGACGGTCGAACTTCGGGCAGTCGGTCGGGCAACGCCACGGTGCTTCGGGAGCAAGACCGAGTTTGCATCCGCGAACGGTGTCGCCGTTGTTGTAGGTGCGGCTTTCAAAGTGTCGGCAATCAACTCGCATCGACATGGCGGTAATGACGGTAGTTCGCGCAGGCTGCGTTGGTCAGCCCACCGAACCTTCCATTTGCAGTTCGATCAAGCGACTCCACTCGACGGCATATTCCATCGGCAGGGTGCGCGTGACGGGCTCGATGAAGCCGTTCACCACCATGCTCATCGCCTGCTCCTGCGTGAGGCCGCGGCTCGTCAGATAGAACAACTGCTCGTCGGCGATCTTCGACACGGTGGCTTCGTGGCCGATTTGTGCGTCGCGCTCGCCGACTTCCATGTACGGCAGCGTGCGGCTCTCGGAATCTTCGTCGAGGATCAGCGCGTCGCACTGCACGTGGCTCTTGCATCCGGTGGCACCTTCTTCGACGCGAACCAGACCGCGATACGTGGTGATACCGCCGTCTTTGCTGATCGACTTCGACACGATTTTTGACGACGTCTCGGGTGCGGCGTGCACCATTTTGGCGCCGGCGTCTTGATGCTGGCCCGGGCCGGCGTACGCCACCGAGAGCACTTCACCCGTGGCCTTCGGGCCGACGAGATACACACTCGGATATTTCATGGTGAGTTTGGATCCGATGTTGCCGTCGATCCACTCCATATGACCTTCGGCTTCGACGCGGGCGCGCTTGGTGACGAGGTTGTACACGTTCGGCGACCAGTTTTGGATGGTGGTGTAAGTGACATGCGCGCTGGGCTTGACCACGATCTCGACCACCGCGGAGTGCAGCGAGTCGTTGGTGTACACGGGGGCCGAGCAACCCTCGATGTAATGCACTTTGGAACCTTCGTCGGCGATGATCAACGTGCGTTCGAACTGTCCGGCATTCTCGGAATTGATGCGGAAGTACGCCTGCAACGGCATTTCGCACTCCACACCCGGCGGCACGTAGATGAACGAACCACCCGACCACACCGAGGTGTTGAGCGCGGAGAATTTGTTGTCGCCCGGTGTGATGACCGTGCCGAAGTACTGCTTCACGAGATCGGGATACTCGCGCAGCGCGGTATCCATGTCGCAGAACAGAATCCCCTGCTTCTCCAAGTCTTCGCGGTTGCGATGGAAGACGACCTCGCTCTCGTACTGCGCAGTGACGCCGGCCAAGTACTTGCGCTCGGCTTCGGGGATGCCGAGTTTTTCGTACGTCGCCTTCATCTGTTCGGGCAGGTCGTCCCACTCACTCACCTGCTCGGTGGCGGGCTTCAGGTAGTAGTAGATGTCTTGAAAGTCGAGGTGGGGCATGTTCACCGCGAACCACTCGGCCATCGGCTTTTTGTCGAACGTCTGCAGCGAGCGCAGACGCAATTTGCGCATCCACTCGGGTTCGCCCTTCCACCACGAGATTTGGTCGACTACCCGCTCATTCAGCCCCTTCTCAGGGGTGAAGGCGTATTCGACGTCGTCGCTCCAGCCAAGGGAGTACTTGGAGAGGTCGAGGTCGAAGGTGGTCATCAGGGGGAATTTCTCCTACGCAGATAGTAACAATTCCCCCGCCGAGAACCACCCGTCGAGTGGTGTGGCAGAGGGCAAATCGCGGGTCGGATCGCGACTCGGATCGCGGGTCGGATCGCGACTCGGGCCGATGCGTGACGGGCGTAGCGTCGTTGCGTCGTATGGAGCGTTTCGGACTCGTCGGATTGCCGAACGCCGGCAAGTCATCCCTCTATAACGCACTGACTGGTTCGAACGCGCTCGCCGCCCCGTATCCGTTTGCGACGAAAGACCCGAACATCGGCGTGGCGAAGGTGCTCGACCCGCGACTCGACGCACTCGCCACAATGTCGCAAAGCAAGAAGGTGGTCAACGCCACGATCGAAGTGGTCGATATCGGTGGCTTGGTCGAGGGGGCGAGCAAAGGCGAAGGTCTCGGCAACAAGTTTCTCGCCAACATTCGCGAAGTTGATGCCATCGTGTTCGTGTTGCGCGCGTTCGCCGACGATGACATCCCGGGGCCGAGTGATCCGCTCGAACATCTGCGGGTGGTTGAACTCGAGTTGGCGCTCGCCGACTTGGAGAGCGTCGAAACCAAACTCGGCAAGATGCAAAAGGCCGCGCGAATGGACAAATCGATCGCCGATGAAGTTGCCGCACTCGAGCGCGCGCAGAAGTTGCTCGCCGAAGGTCGACCGTTGTACCGCGCCGGCATCAGCGAAGCCGATCGCCTCTTGCTGGCGCCGCACTTCCTGCTCACCACCCGTCGCGTGCTCGCGGTGGTGAACGTTGCCGAGGACGCTCTCGACACCATCCCCGCGCAGGTTGCACGAGTTGCCGCCGAACTCGCCCCGCCGGGGTCGGCGAGCGAACACGAAGTTGAGGTGCTCGGCATGAGCGTGCAGATTGAAGCCGAAGCAGCGCAACTCACCGGTCAAGATCGCATCGACATGCTCGAAGCACTCGGGCTCGGCGAGGGTGCGCTGCCCCGGCTCGTGCGGTCGGCGTATCACCTACTCGGGCTGCGCACGTTCTTCACGACCGGAGACAAGGAGTCGCGTGCGTGGACATTCCATGCAGGCGCCAAGGCGCCCGAGTGCGCGGGCAAGATCCACACCGACCTGCAGCGTGGCTTCATTCGTGC
>VGBY01000084.1 GCA_016870295.1 Actinomycetota bacterium | reverse complement strand
CGCTGGCCGGGGCCGTTCCCGATCGTGCTCGACCAGGCGAGCGGAGCCCGGTTCACCGACATCGACGGGCACGAGTACGTCGACTTGTGCCTCGGCGACACCGGTTCGATGACCGGGCACGCGCACCCCGAGATCGGCGCAGCGGTTGCCAAACAGATGGCGCGCGGCTCCACCGTGATGCTGCCGACGCACGATGCGGCGTGGGTCGCCCAGGAGATGGCTCGTCGGTTCGGTTTACCGAAGTGGCAATTTGCGTTGAGCGCCACCGACGCCAACCGCTTCGCGCTGCGCTTTGCCCGAGCGATCACCGGCAAGCCGATGGTCATCGTGCACGACTGGTGCTACCACGGCACGGTCGACGAGACACTCGTGATTCAACTCGGCGACCGCACCATCAGCCGGCCCGGAGCCATCGGCCCGCAGGTGAACCCGGCGCTCACTACGCGAGTCGTGCAATTCAACGATCTCGCGGATCTCGAGCGGGCGGCCGCACACGGTGACGTGGCGTGCATGCTGATCGAACCGGCACTCACCAATATCGGCATCGTGTTGCCGGAGCCCGGCTATCTGCAGGGAGTGCGGGAGATCACGCGCAAGCACGGCATCATCCTCATCATCGACGAGACGCACACGATCTGTGCGGGCCCCGGCGGATGCACGAAGGAGTGGGGTCTCGAGCCGGACATGTTCGTCATCGGCAAGACCATCGGCGGTGGTACGCCAGTCGGCGCCTACGGCATGTCGGCAGCGGTCGCCGCGCAGGTGGAGGCATTGCACGACGACGACGGCATCGACGTGTCCGGCGTCGGTGGCACGTTGGCGGGCAACGCGCTGTCGATGGCGGCCGTGCGCGCCACGCTGACGCATGCGCTGTTGCCCGAACAGTTCGTGCACACCAAGCACATGGCGACGGCGTGGACCACCGGCGTGCAGCAGGCCTACGAACGTCGTGGCCTCGCCTGGAGCGTGCAACAACTCGGCTCCCGCGCCGAGTACTGGTTCTGCCCGCCGCCGCGCACCGGGGCCGACGCCGCAGCGGCGGTCGACCACGACCTCGATGCCTTCATGCACTTGTGGGCCATCAATCGCGGGATTCTGTTGACGCCATTCCACAACATGGCGTTGTTCTCACCGTTCCATGTGGCACAGGATGTGGAGCGGCATACGGAACAATTCGACGAAGCACTCACTGCCCTGACTGGTCGCTAGGTCGCAGTGGACATCGTTTGGGTGTTGGCGGTGATGATGTTCGCTGCGCTCGTGCAGTCACTGGGCGGTTTCGGCTTCGCGTTGCTGGCGGTGCCACTCGCCGCATTGGCGATCGACCTCAAGGTCGCGGTCATTGCCGTGAGCGTCGGATCGCTCTTCAATACCGTGATCCTCTTCATCCGCACACGCACAGACATCAATCGCGACGTTGCATGGCGGTTCAACGTGCCGGCCGTGCTCGGCATGCCGATCGGCCTGTACGTGTTGGCCAATGTCGCCCAACGACCGCTGAAGATCGTGCTCGGCGTGATCATCATCGTGGCCACGCTGGCGCTCATGCGCGGGGCGGCGAACATAGCGCCGCGTCGCTGGATTGAAGTGTTGGCCGGTTGGCTGTCGGGCATCTTGTCGACGGCAACGGGCACCAACGGCCCACCGCTCGTGCTCGCCGCCCAGATGCGGGGGCTGACACCCGACGTGTTTCGCGCCACGTTGGCGTTCACCTTCACGCTCTCTGGTTCGCTCAGTTTGCTGATGTATGTCGCCGCACAGTTGGTGACTCGCGAGGCGTTGCTGCTGGCCCTGGCCGCCGTGCCGCTCATCGTGGTGGGGCAGCGCATCGGCATCCGCCTGCAACCGCGCTTGTCAGGCCGACGCTTCGAGCGAATGGTGTACGGGCTGTTGTTCGTGAGTGGCGCGTCGGTGGGGTTGTCGGGCGCGCTCGGCTGAGTGCCGAACAAGTGGCATGGCGTGCGTCAGCCGCCGAACCAACCGAGCCAGGCTTCCTTGGTCTTTGGCTTGAAGATGGCGTTCGTCGTGCGCACGCGGCCCATCGCGGCGTGCGCCTCATGGGAATATTGATGACCAGGGAAGATGACCGTCTCATCGGGCAGTGACGCGAGTTTCTGCAGGCTGTCGTACATGTCGGCAGGGTTGCTACCGGGCAAGTCGGTGCGACCGCAACCATCGAGAAACAGCGTGTCGCCGGAGACAAGCCGACCGTCCACCAAGAAACATTGACTGCCCGGCGTATGGCCTGGCGTGTGCACGAGCGTGATTGCGACGTCGCCCACCTTCACTACGTCACCGGGTTGGTGCGCGGCAAGATGCGAACGTTCGACTCCCGTCACTTTGGTAACCCACTCGACTTCATCTTCTTGTAGATGGATCGGCACGTTCGTGCGTTGCAACAACGACGCGATGCCGTCGATGCGCAGACCCATCATCGAACCACCGACATGATCCGGGTGATAGTGCGTCGCCAGCACGCCGACGAGTCGCATACCGTCGGCTTCGACCGCATCGACGAGACCGTTCACGTCGTAGGCGGGGTCGACCAGCACACACTCGCCGGTGGCGCGATCGCCGATGGCGTACACGAAGTTGACCATCTGACGTGCCAGATCGTTGTCCGTCGCGAAATCACGACCCGACAGCATCTGACGGAAGTAGAAACGGTCGTCGCTCACCTCGATGAACCTACTCGCGCCTACCCTTGAGGCGTGACTGCATCACGCCATCTGCGCTATGCGGTGGTCGGCACGGGGATGATGGGCGTGGAGCACTTGCATGCTCTGCGTGCGCTGCCCGACACCAGCGTGGTCGCGCTGTGCGACCCGCATGCCGCCAGCCTGGCTGCGGCCCGCGCGGTGGTGGGCGCGAATACGGTTCGCACGTATCAAAACGTCGAGCAATTGGTCGCTGTGGGCGGGTTCGACGTGGCGATAGTCGCCAGCCCGAACCAAACGCACCACGACGTGTTGAAACCACTGCTCGAGTCGGGCGCCCATCTGCTCATTGAGAAGCCGTTGTGCATCACCACGCTGCAGTGTCGCGAGGTGCTGGCGCTCGAGGCGGCGACACGCACGGCGGCATCGTCGCAGCGTGTGGTGTGGGTGGGGCTCGAGTACCGCTACATGGCACCGACGATGCGCCTGCTGCGACATGCACACGGCGGCGCACTCGGTCGGCTGCGCATGTTGGCGATTCGTGAGCATCGGTTTCCGTTCCTCGTCAAGGTGGGGGATTGGAACCGTTTCAGCGCCAACACCGGCGGCACGCTGGTCGAGAAGTGCTGTCACTTCTTCGACTTGATGCGACTCGTGTTGCAGAGCGAGCCGACGCGGGTGTATGCGTCGGGGGCCCAGGATGTGAACCACCTCGACGAGCGCTACGACGGACGCACGCCGGACATCCTCGACAATGCATTCGTGATCGTCGACTTCGTGAGTGGTGCCCGCGCATCGCTCGATTTGTGCATGTTCGCCGAGGCGACGAAGAACGAGCAGGAGATCTCACTCGTCGGTGATCTCGGCAAGGCCGAGGCGCTCGTCACCGAGGGTGTGGTGCGCCTCGGTCTCCGCAAGAACGGATGGTTTCAAGCCGACGAAGAACTGGTTCGCAACGATGACGTGCCCGCCGCGGTGCATGCACACGGCGCACACCACGGTTCGTCGTGGCGAGAGCACGTGGCGATGCAGGCGGCCATTCGCAACGGCGCGAGTGCGGAGGTCACGCTGCATGACGGCCTCATGTCGGTGGCCATCGGGGAGGCCGCACACCGCAGCATCGCCGAGGGTCGGCCAATCGCAATGAGTGAAGTGCTGGGCTGAATCGGCGCTACAGCAGCGACTCGAAGATCTTCGTGCGCACGCGGGGCGGCTTGCCACGGCGAGCTTCGTAGCGGTCGATTGAATCCGACAACTTCAGCAGCGCGTTGATGCCGATAAAGCGGAATGGTTCGACTTCCCATTTCGGTGACGCGTGCTGTACGAACGGTAGTCGTGCAAGGGCGGTGCCGCGTTCGTGCCATGCATCCACCAGCATCCGCGCGAACAAGTTCGTTGCCGCCACGCCGTCACCGACGTAGCCGCCGAGGCGCGCATACTTGGCGCGCCGATCGATGGTGACGCTCGGTGTCCAGTCGCGGGGCACGCCGAGCGGCCCGCCCCAGCGGTGCGTGATTCGTGCACCAGCCGCCGCCGGAAAATGGTGGGCGATTGATGCGACGATACGCGCGTGGGTGGGGTCGTCGATGTCGAACCGTTCCTTGATGCGCGAGGCAAAGTGATACGGCGCGCCGCGACCTCCGAAGGCGATGCGACGGTCGGCGGTGAGTTGTGCATAGATGATCATCTGTCCGCCGTCATTGAACGTGGCGCGACCGTGCCACCCGAGTTGCGAGACGACGGCGTCGCTGAGCGGTTCGGTGGCAACCATCAGCGAATACAGCGGCGCCAGGCGGCGCTTGGTCTGCGCGAATGGGTTGGAGTATCCCTCCGTGGCGTGCACGACGAGGTTGGCGCGCAGCGATCCGTGCGCGTGCGTTACGACACCATCAATCATCGAATGCACTGCGCTCTCTTCGAAGATGCGTACGCCGCGGTCGCGTAGAACACGGGCAAGTCCCAGCACCAAGGCGAACGGGTTCACCGTTGCACAGTGCGGGCTGTAGACCGCACCGTGTGTCTCGGCGAGGCGAAGGTGTTCACCCACACGCGCGGCCGGCA
>VGBY01000083.1 GCA_016870295.1 Actinomycetota bacterium | reverse complement strand
GCACCACCGGCGAGTCATCGGTGCTCACCGATGACGAGAAGCTGTCGCTGTTTGAAGCCGTCGCGAAGGCAGTGACGATTCCGGTCATCGCCGGCACGGGTTCGAACGACACTGCACATTCGGTGCACCTCACCAAAGAAGCGTCGAAACTCGGCGTTGCCGGGATCCTCGCCGTGTGTCCGTACTACAACCGACCATCGCAGGCTGGCATCGATGCGCACATTCGTGCGATGTGTGCAGCCACCACGTTGCCCGTGGTGATCTACGACATTCCGGTGCGCACTGGTCGCAAGATCGCCACTGCCACGCTGGCGAAACTGGCCAATGAGGTGAAGAACGTGGCCGGCGTGAAAGATGCCGCCGGCAGCCCGGGGGAGAGTGCCCGACTCATGACGATGGTGCCGTCATCGTTCGAATTGATCTCTGGCGACGATGGTTTGACGCTGCCGCTCATGGCGGTTGGTTGCACTGCGGTGATCGGGGTGGCCACGCACTGGAGCGCGGTAGATCATCAAGAGATGTTCACCAAGTGGAATGCCGGCGACTTCGCTGGTGCGCGAAAGGTGAATGCACGCCTACAGGAGAGCTTCGCATTCGAAACCGGCGACGACAACCCGAACCCGCTGCCCAGCAAAGTGATGATGAACCATCTCGGTCTCGATGTGGGAGAAGCACGACTGCCGATGGGCCCACCACCCGCAGGTCTTGCTGAACGAGCCGCCAAAGTGATGGCGAATCTCGTCGCCGCACGCCAAGCAGCGCGCTGACGATCCCTAGTCGGCGAAGAAGAGTGCGCCGAGCATCACCATGGTGGCATCGGTCCATTGTTCGAGTTCGTCGGCCGGCAGATCGTTGTCGAAGGCAACGATGAGGCGTCCGAAGGTGAGTGCAGAGATGAAGTTGGCGAGCATGCGAGACGAATAGTTCTGCCTTGCAAATCCGCGAACTCGTGCCAGGTCGATACTGCGAGCGAGATCCTTCATCATCTCGCCGTGCAATAGCGTCACCGTGGCTCGCAACTCGGGTCGTGCAATCGTTCCCGACATTACTGCTGCACGATGCAAACGTTCGGTGGTTCGTTGTAGGTCGGCTACGTAACGCGTGAGTTGTCGAAAGCGCTCTTTGAGTTCCTCACGTGACTGCGAGGTGCGAACGAATTCGTCGATGACGCCGATGGTCTCCCGGTAATGACGCTCGTAGAGCACCATCAGCCCTGCGGCCACCAAGCCGTCACGACCGCCGTACTTGCCGTAGAGGGAGCTCTTGGAGACACCCGTTGCGCGCTGCAACTCCTGGATGCGCAGTCCGCTCTCGCCGTGAGTAGCGAGGAGGTTGGCCGTCAATGCTTCGATTGCCGCAAAGTCAGGGGTCGCGCGCGGGCGACGTTTTCGTTGAGGCACCGCGCTTCAGCCTATGGAGTCGCGCTAGAGCTTGTGAAATAGTGAGCGTTTTCACTGCTTAGACACGCAGGGTCCGTTGCGATAGCATCCTCCAGTAGATAAGGAATATTTTCCAAATCTGTCGGAATTCAGTCTTGGGCTGTAGGCCGTCAAATAGGACCAAGGTTCCACCACCCGGTGGGAGAGGTCTGCAACGAGTCTCGGGCTGGAGGACTTGTCGATGACATCGCGGAGGACTGCGCGTCGTGTGCGGGTCGTCGCGTGCGCGATTGGGATCTTCCTCGTCGTAATGCCCGTCATCACATTCTTTTCTCTCGTGTTCTCTCGGGGAGAAGCTGCAAGGGCGAGCGTCACCTCGACGACGTATAACTGGACCGGCAGTTCTAAGTCGTGGACCGTTCCATCTGGCGTCTCGCTGATCACCGTCGTTGCTTACGGAGGAGCCGGCGGTACGGGTGGTAACGACAATTCTTCCGGCGGGGCAGGAGGTAACTGGGGCCGTGCGGGTGGAACGATTTCCGTTATTCCTGGAGATGTCATAAAGGTGTTCATCGGCGGATCGGGAGGCAATGGTTGGGGTTGTGCCAGAAACACGGGCGCGGGCTCGGGCGGAGGCAGCGAGTATTCAGGCATGGGAGGTGGCACCGGAGGTGCCGCAGGCTGGGATGGATGTTCCGGTGGTGGCGGTGGTGGCGGTGGTGCGACTGTTGTGACGAAGAACGACGTCTGGATGTTCGTCGCGGGCGGTGCTGGCGGTGGTGCTGGTGACAGCAATCAAGCCGCCGGTACGGACCATCCGGGTACGAGTGGTGCGACTATCGCGGGCAATCAAGGTGGTGCCGGAGCACATGGAAGCTCATGTTCGAACTCCGACGACGGTGGCGGTGGCGGTGGCGGCGGTGGCGGCTACGCAGGCGGCCTAGGTGGAGTGATTTCCAACGCCTATACCAATGCGTGGGAGTGCCAAGGGTATGGCGGCCATCGAGGCACCAACTATGTAGTTGCTAGCGCGACGGCCACGACCGATACGACCGCAGCGACAAACAACAGCCAAGTCACAATCTCCTACTCACAGGTGATCGCGCCGAACACTCCCGACTTGGACGCCTCAAGTGATTCAGGAGCTTCGTCAACCGACAACATCACCTCCGATTCCACGCCGACGATCTCCGTTTCAGGACTCTCTGCTGGTGCCACGGGCACTGTGACTGCGACCAAGGCTGGCTCGAGCAACGTCACTTGTGCGCTCTCTTCCGGGTCGTGCACCCTGGACACCTTGGCAGAAGGCACGTGGTCGATTACCGCAACCCAAACGTTGAGTGGAACAACCAGCGGATCGTCCACTGCGCTGTCAATCACCGTCGACCTCTTCGGCGTCACCGTTGGGCGCACGTCGTTCACCGGCAACAGTTCTTCGATCGCGGGCACGACGACGGGTACGAAGTACATCGTCGAGTCGATCACCACGACAGGTTCGACGTCGTGGACTGCACCTCCAGGTGTCACGAGCGTTGACTATCTCGTTGTCGGTGGTGGTGCTTCGGGAACACGAGGTTATTGCAGCTATACCTGGGGCCATGGAGGCGGCGGCGGTGGTGTAAGCACAGGAACGTTGCCGGTCGAGCCCGGCACCACTTACACGTTGACCGTCGGAAGTGGGGGAGCAGCAAAGACGGTTGCCTGCGACAGTGACCAAAATACGGGAAATTCGGGCAATCTATCACGCATCGCGAGAGATGCTACGACACTTGTTGAGGCGACAGGTGGTAGTCCGGGTAATCCGATGGTGACCACGGCGGACAATGGGGGAACTTCGGGAACTGGTACGAGTCCCGGTGTCGCAAATTTTTATGAAGGTGGCGACGGTGGTGGAAACGGGGTCGCTGGTTGTGGAGAGCCCTACCGCTGTGGTGCCGGCGGCGGTGGTGGTGCCGGGGGTGCTGGAAGCGGTCTAAACGGCGGTCGAGGCGTCATTTCTGCGATCACGGGCTCTTCGGTGATGTACGGCGCTGGAGGAGCTGGCAAGAACAACAACGCATTCGGCTCGTATTACACGACTGCGGGAACGCAGACCACCCCAGCATCGGGAGTGACAGGACCAGCAAACTCTGGTCAAGGTGGAACCGATGGCGGGGGCGCCAACACGGGGTACACGGGCGGTGGATCAGGGATCGTGGTCGTGCGATACGCGCTGCCTGCGGTTACGGAACCGAACCTTGCCAACGCTTCCGATAACGGATCGTCGCCCTCTGACAATCTCACGTCGCTTACAACTCTCACGTTCTCGGGATCGGCTCCGGCTGGCGCTGTCGTCCAACTTTCAACGGCTGCGCAAGGAACGAGCCCGTCAAGCGGAACATGGACCGACACCGGCTCGTCATGCACGGCGAGTGCGACGACTGGTGAGTGGACTTGCACGACCAGCACGCTGTCAGCCGGGAAGTACTCGGTGCGAGCAATTGCCACTACCGATCTAGACGGAGCGACAGACAGGCAAATCTCGGCAACCGCGCTCTCGGTGAATGTGTCGGGCACGGCGACGAAACTTGCAATCGCTACGCAGCCTCTTGGCGCCACAGCCGGATCATCGTTGTCGACCCAGCCTGTCGTTCGAGTACTCGACGCCAATGATCTGCTGGTGGAGTCGTCAACGACAGCAATCACGGCAACTGCTTCCGGAGGCACTCTTGGTGGCACCACCACCGTAAACGCAGATGCGGGCGTCGCCACGTTCAGCAATCTCACATTCGCAGGTATCGCAGGCACCAACTACACGCTGTCGTTCGCACCGCCCAGTGGGCTAACGACAGCAGTGTCGAGCAACTTCACGGTGACTGTCGGTACCGCAACCCAACTCGTGCTCACCACGGATGCCAGCGGGGCCACCTACGGAAACACCTTCACCACCCAGCCCGTGGTGGAGATACGTGACGCAGGTGGCAACAAGGTCACCACCGCCACCGACACGGTGGCGGCAACCTTGTCCTCTGGCACCGTGGTGGGCACGGGTAACTCCGTAGCAGTCGCTGGAGTTGCAACATTCAGTGGGCTCGGCATCACGGGAACACCTGGAACGTTCACGGTGACCTACTCGTCGGAATCATTGACCTCGGCATCACAGTCGATCTCTGTCGGTAAAGCCGCGCAGACGGTGACGTTCGCCGACCCGACCGATCGAGCGTGGTCCGCATCGTCGTTTGCGGTGTCGCCAAGTTCGACCTCGCTGCTGACGGTTTCTCTCGAATCGTCAGACACCAACATCTGCACCGTGAGCGGCTTCAACATCACGATGGTGACGGTTGGAACGTGCACGTTGACGGCATTGCAGGCCGGCAACGACAACTTCA
>VGBY01000082.1 GCA_016870295.1 Actinomycetota bacterium | reverse complement strand
CGAGGCTCGCCAATCCGTGACTGGTGTTGGCTACGGAACCGCCACTGGCCATGAAACTCTCACCGATTTCGGATAACAAGTACTGCGAGCGCTCGTCGGTGACGAGCATCATCGAGGCTTTTGTGAGTTCGTGCTCCAGTAAAAAACTTTCGGGCACCGACGAGATCACATCGACCATGGCATTGCCGATGGTTACGGCATCCAGCGTGGCGGGTTTCACGACCCCACAACCCTAGAAGGTGCGTCTGTATCGGTGGGTTGCGGTGCGCCGCCTCGTGTCAGCACAGCGCACCGCCTTGTGCCGGCGGTGTGCGGCGCATTAGTTTTATGAGGCCTTCGACCACAGCACTCGACAAGAACTCGCGCGTGGTCTGGCGGGAAACAAAAGGGGGGATTTACAGCAATGAAGGCAAAGTCATTTTCTGCACAACTGAAGAAAGCTTCCAACCAAGCGGCACGAGTTGTCGCCGATCGTCTGATTTCGCTGCGCGACGAGCGCGGGTTTTCGCAGGCACGACTCGCCGAACTTGCCGGCGTGGATCGCAAGACCATCAATCGCATCGAGAACGGACACTTCTCTCCGTCACTCGACACTCTCACGCGCCTCAGCGTGGTGTTGAAGTGCCGCCTCTCTGACTTGGTCGACGCCAAGCGCGCCAAGCGCTAATCGTTGCCTGGCAGCGCTAGCGGCTGACGGGGGTTAACCCGCCGTTGACCACTTGGTCGCGCAATTCGCGCTTCAAGAACTTGCCGGCGGCGTTGCGCGGCAACGGCTCGGTGAGCAACACCACATGGGTCGGCACCTTGAAACTGGCGATCTTGCCGTCGAGAAACTTCCACAATTCGGCGGCGGTGAGCTGCTGCCCCACCTTCGGGTACACCGCCACTGCAACCTCCTCGCCGAGTCGCTCGTGCGGCAAGCCGAACACGGCGGCCTCATGCACCGCGGGGTGCTCGTAGATCGCGTGCTCAACCTCGGCGCCGTACACATTTTCACCGGCCCGCAGAATCATGTCTTTGGCGCGGTCTTCGATGTACAGGAAGCCTTCGTCATCCATACGACCGATGTCGCCTGACAGCAACCAACCATCGACGATGGTCGCCGCGGTGGCCTCGGGCTTGTTCCAGTAACCGCGAATCAACATCGGGCCCGACATCCAGATGTCGCCGGTCTTGCCGGGCGGCAACGCGTTGCGCTGCTCATCGCGTATCTCAACGCGCATCGGCAACACCGCACGACCGGTGCTGGTGGGGCGCGCCACGTAGTCGGCACCGCGGTTGCCCGGGCCGAATGCGTTCGTCTCGGTCATGCCATAGCCGAGTTGCGGGCCACCCTTCTTGAAACTGTTGGCCACCTTGTGCACGAGCGTCGCGGGCGCCGGTGCGCCACCGCCGCCGACCGCACGCAACGAGGAGAGGTCGTAGTTCGGAAACGCCGGATGGTTGACCAAATCCCAACTCTGTGTCGGCACGCCGACGAAGTTCGTGATCTTCTCGCGCTCAATGAGTTGCATTGCCTTTTCGGGCTCCCACTTGTACATGATGACCAGTTTCAGGCCGGCAACGAAACAACTCATCATCACCGGCACGCAACCCGTCACGTGGAACAGTGGCACGATCAAGATGAACGACGGCGGGAATGGATCCGGCTCGGGCTTCACCGTCGCACGCATGCCATCCACCGTTTGACGCAGCGAGAAACCCATCAACGCGCTGATGATCGCCCGATGCGTCGATACGGCGCCCTTCGGGAACCCGGTGGTGCCCGAGGTGTAGAGAATGGTGGCGTCATCATCGGGACTGATGTCAACCGGGGCCGGCTTGTTGCCGAGTTGCACCACGTCTTCCCACTTGTCGAATGCTCCTGCCGCTTGCTTCGAACGCACGAGCAACACCGTGATGCCGAGCGCGTCGCAGGTTGCCTTGGCGGTTGCGTACCGCTCGTCGTCGCAGATGAGCACCTTGGGTGATGAGTCGCGCAGGGCGTAGTCCATCTCTTCGGTCTTCCACCAGGAGTTCATCGACACCGAGATACCACCGACCATGAGCACCGCGGCAAACGACATGCACCATTCGGGGTAGTTACGCATTGCGACGGCGACACGGTCGCCCTTCACTACTCCGTAACGCTCGATGAGCGTGTGGGCGAGTGCGTCGACGCGATCCATCGCCTGGGTGAAGGTGAGGCGCTCGTCTTCGTAGATGAGGAAGTCCTTGTCGCCGTGGTTGCGGGCCATCCCGAACACTTGGGCCAGATTGGCGGGAGCATGTTTGAACACCTGGGTGGGCACGCCACGCACGTCGGCGTCGACGAGCTCAAAGATCTGCCCGGCGCCCGTCGCCGCGGCAATCGCCTCGAACCAGCCAAGCCCTGCTGCAGGTGTCGTCATTGTGTGCCCCCTCGCCGTCTACAACGGCGGTGGCAAGTCTCGCCGACGGCACGCCGTCTGCGCCACTCGCAGCGTTATGGGCTGGTCGGCCGAGCACGACTCTCGTGGAGCTGAGGGGAATTGAACCCCTGGCCTGTACATTGCGAACGTACCGCTCTACCAACTGAGCTACAGCCCCGCGGGCGCTTACGCTACCGCCGAGCCGTGGGCGAGAATCGAGTTAGGCGACGCGGCGGAACTGACGTCGGTAGCGCTCGTGATCGCGCTTCACTCGCCACTGCACGAGCGTGTAGCAATAGGCGCCGAGTGCCAACGATGCGATGGTGAAGGTCCAAACAAAGAACATCTCGCGCATGGTGATGGCGAGCAGCAGCGACACACCGGCCACCCCGAGCAGGCCGAAGAACCAGTTGGCGCGACGGCGGCGGATCAACTCGCGCTCGAAGTACTCCCCTTCAAAACGGGCATGCTGACGGGTGCCACGCGGGCGAACCATCGACGAGGTCGCATGACCCACTTGTCGAAGTGGTCGACCCATGGCACGGGCGGCGGGGGCAAACGGGCGGGCGGCGTCGCGCAGCGGGGCGAGCGGGGCGCGGCCGGCCCGGGGAATCGGGCGACCATCGCGCTGCAGGGTGCTCAGTTGCCGGCGGAACTGCGACACCGAGGTGGTGGGCGAGTTGCGCAACCGCGAACGCACCAAGGGGGGCACCAAGACGGCAGCCCAGGCGGCGGCGACCAGCAGCAAAATGAGGTTGCTCATACGGGTTTCCCCATTCTATGACGATTTGATGACAGCCCGATAGGGGCCTTTGCGGGGTCGTACGACGCTCGAGCGTGCGGTTTGGGCGCCGCACACGGGCGGTGTGCAGGGCGGCGCGGCGGAATGAGAGGGCGGCGAGGCGCAGTTACAAGGCGGCGCGACGGTACGTGCCCTGACGACCGCCCGATTTCTCCCACAGGGTGAGGTCGCCAATCACCATCTCCCGGTCGGCACTTTTGCACATGTCATAGATGGTGAGCGCGGCCACCGAGCAAGCGTGCAACGCTTCCATTTCCACCCCGGTGCGGTCGATGGTATCGACGTGACACTCGACGGCCACGAACGTGTCGCCGATCTCGAAGTTGATGGTCACCGATCCGATGAGCAGCGGGTGGCAAAGCGGAATCATGTCGCTCGTGCGCTTGGCGGCTTGGATGCCGGCCACGCGCGCCACGGCGAGCACATCGCCCTTCTTCACCTCGCGGTTGGCAATCGCAGCCGTCGTCGAGGCCTGCATGAACACCTTGCAGCGCGCCATCGCCCGACGATGCGTCGGATCCTTCGGCGTGACGTCCACCATGCGCGCCCGACCGAGTGGGTCGAGGTGCGAGAACTGCGCGTCGCTCATGCGTTCAGCTGTTTCATGCGCGTCATCCGCCGATCTGGCTCATTGAACGGCGTGGTCGTACGAAGGCAACATCCCCGATGCGGTGACCCGCCCACTTCTGCCCTACCGCGCGACGCAGCAACGCTTCGATGTCGTCATCGGTCGCGCTGCCACGCACCAGCGCCCGAACATCGAACTCGTCGGTGGCAAACAAGCAGGTGCGGAACTGTCCGTCCGCGGTGAGGCGCACGCGGTCGCAGTCGCCGCAGAACGGTTTGGTGACGGTCGGAATCACTCCCACCGTGCCGTTGCCATCGAGGTATCGCCAACGGTCGGCTGGTGCGGCGCCACGGGCCGGCACTTGTTCAAGCGGGAATACGCGGTCGATGGTTGCGACGATCTCGTCTTGACCCACCACCGCATCATGCAGCCAATGACCCTGCGCGTCAAGCGGCATGAATTCGATGAAACGAACTTCGATCTTCTTCTCGCGACCGAATGCCGCCAGTTCCAGGATTTCGTCATCGTTCACGCCACGCTGCACCACCGCATTCACCTTCACAGGGTGCAGGCCTATGGCAATGGCTACGTCGATTCCCTCGAGCACCGAGTCAAGTTCATCGCGCTTGGTGATCTCTTTGAATCGCTCACGGCGCAACGTATCGAGGCTCACGTTGATGCGTGCCAGACCGGCACGACGCAGGTCGTCGGCCACCAAGGCGAGCGTGGCGCCGTTGGTGGTGAGCGCAACATCGACGGGTTGCCCGGCGCGCGGCGAATCCGCATTGCTCGGCACCACGAGCGAGGCGAGCTTTTCGATCAGCACCGCCAAGTGCGCGCGCACGGTGGGCTCACCACCCGTGAGACGGATGCCGTCGACACCAAAACGCTCCACGCAGATGCTCGCCACCCGGAACAACTCTTCGTACGTGAGAACATCCGCCCGCGGAAGCCACTGCATGCCTTCTTCGGGCATGCAATAAGTGCAGCGGAAGTTGCAGCGGTCGGTCACCGAGATGCGCAGATCGCGCACCGTGCGCCCGAACGAGTC
>VGBY01000081.1 GCA_016870295.1 Actinomycetota bacterium | reverse complement strand
ACCAACCACAGACATGTGGCTCACCCGAACGGGTGAATAATCGGGGAAACCCGACCACACGAGGAAGGACACGACATGTCAACAGCACGCGCCGAGAAGGCTGCGGTCGTCGCCGAGGTTCGCGACAAACTTGCTGCTTCGAATTCCGTCATCGTTTCTGAGTACCGCGGTCTGACCGTTGGCGCGCTCGCCAAGTTGCGCCGAACTCTGCGTCCGCTCGGTGCGGAATACAAGGTCTACAAGAACTCGCTCGTCAAGATTGCGGTGCGCGACGGTGCAATGGCGCCAGTCGAGCCGATGGTCGGCGGCCCGGTCGCCATCACCTTCGTCACCGGCGAGGTGTCGGCGGTCGCCAAGGCGATGCGCGAGTTCGCCAAGGAGAACGAAGCCCTCAAGTTGAAGGGCGGCGTCGTCGACGGCAAGGCGGTCGACGTGAAGGGTCTGCGCGCGCTCGCCGATCTGCCGTCGCGCGACGTGATGCTCGCCAAGCTCGCCGGCCTACTCAAGGCCCCGATGGCCAACACCGCGTACATGCTCTCGGCGCTGCCGCGAAAGGCTGCCTACGGCCTGAAGGCGCTCGTCGAGCAGAAGCAAGCGGCGTAAGCCGGATACCCCGATCGAATCGAATACATCCACCAACCACTATCCATAACAACAAAGAAAGAGGAAACACACCATGGCACTCACGAAGGATCAGATCCTTGACGGGATCGCCGCCCTCACCGTGCTCGAACTAAAGGAGCTCCTCGACGCGTTCGAGGAGAAGTTCGGCGTCACCGCCGCCGCTCCGGTCGCCGTCGCCGCCGCTGGCGGTGGGGCAGCCCCGGCCGCAGCCGCCGAGGAAAAGGACGAGTTTTCGGTCGTCTTGAAGGACAAGGGTGGCCAGCCCATCCAGGTCATCAAGGTCGTGCGCGAATTGACCAACCTCGGCTTGAAAGAAGCCAAGGAACTGGTCGATGGCGCCCCGAAGCCGATCCTGGAAAAGGTCAGCAAGGCCGACGCCAACGCCGCCAAGAAGAAGCTGGAAGAAGTCGGCGCCACCGTCGAGTTGGCCTAACCAACTTCTCGGGGTGCGGTTCGCCGCACTCTTCGGGTGGAAACCCGACCCCACGCAGGTAGCGTGACGGGTCGCCGTGCGACGCCCCCGCCAAACCTCCTCGCAGAGGGGTGGCGAACGCGCATCGGCGACCCGTTCACACACCACCGCCGCAATTCGTTAGTCCCCGCAAGCCAACACCAGTAAGTAGGAGTCGTACCCGTGCCGTCTCGCGCCGCCGCACGCGAACGTTATTCGTTCGCGTCACTTGATGAAGTTCTCCAAATGCCGGACTTGTTGGCGGTGCAAAAAGACAGTTTCGACTGGTTCATGCGCGACGGCATGCGCGATGTGTTCTCCGACATCTCGCCGATCAAGACGACGGCGGGAGAATTGCAACTCGAACTCGAGTTCGATCCGGATGATCGCGAACTGACGCCCGGCCCGAAGTTCACCGAGGCCGAGTGCCGCATCAAGCACCACACGTACGCCGTGTCGCGTTTCGTGAAGGCGCGTTTCTCCAACCGTGACACCGGCGAAATCAAGGAACAGGTCGTCTACATCGGCGAGTTCCCGAAGATGACCGAGCGCGGCACGTTCCTCGTCAACGGCATCGAGAAGGTCATCGTGTCGCAGTTGGTGCGTTCGCCCGGCGTGATCTTCGAAGCAGGAGAGCGTTACCGCCTGCGCAACTTGGCCAAGCACCAATTGGTGAAGGGCACCATCCATCCGCAGCGCGGTGAGTGGCTCGAGTTCGACGTCGAGCACAAGCCGGGCAAGAACCCGACCGCCGGTGCACGCATCGCCCGCAAGCGTCGTCTCAGCATCTTCCTCATCCTGCGTGCCCTCGGCTACGACGAGCAGCACGCGCCCGGATTCCTCGAGCGGTTCGTCAAGTACTTCGACTTCCTCGAAGAGCAGTGGCTGCGCGAGAAGCACATCGCACCGACCCGCGACGAAGCGATGGTCGAGATCATGCGCCGCACGCGCCCGAGCGAGCCGGCCACCGTCGACTCCGCACGCATCAACTTCGAGAGCGCATTCTTCGAATCGCGTCGCTACGACACCTCGCGTGTCGGTCGCTACAAGTTGTTCCGCAAGATCGGCCCCGAAGTGCTGAAACTCTCGGAAATTTTCGGGCTTCCCGAAGGCAATGAACTCGGTCAGATCGACGTGCCGGCCGGCTTGAAGGATTATCACAAGGGCGGTCAGGTCGCGATGCCGCCACACGCGCCGAACGTGCTGGCGCGTTGCGAAATCTTGGCGACGATCACCTATCTCTTGCATCTCGTGAAGCAAGAGTCGGGCTACCGCCTCGACGACCAGGATCACTTCGCCAACCGTCGTGTGCGACCGGTCGGGGAACTCATCCAAAACCAGGTGCGCATTGGTCTTTCGCGCATGGAGCGAGTGGTCCGCGAACGCATGAGCTCGCAAGACCAAGACGGCATTTCGCCGCTCACGCTCATCAACGTGCGTCCGCTGGTCGGTGCGATCAAGGAGTTCTTCAACTCCTCGCAACTGTCGCAGTTCATGGACCAAACCAACGCGTTGTCGGGCCTCACGCACCGCCGCCGTTTGTCGGCACTCGGACCTGGCGGTCTCTCGCGCGAGCGCGCCGGCTTCGAAGTGCGCGACGTGCACTTCTCGCACTACGGCCGCATGTGCCCGATCGAAACGCCGGAAGGCCCGAACATCGGTCTGCAGGGTGCGCTCGCCACGTATGCGCGCGTCAACCCGTTCGGCTTCATCGAGACGCCGTACCGTCGCGTCGTCAACGGTCGTGTCACCGACGAGGTGATCTACATGGCCGCCGACAAAGAAGAGGAATTCGTCATCGCCGAGGCGAACACCGCCATCAACAAAGACGGAACGTTCGTGGAGCCGAAGGTGCTCGTGCGTCGTTCGCCGCAGGCGGCAACCCTCGAAGACCTGAAGAAGATGCTCGAAGCGGAGTCGTTCTTCGGATCGACCACCGACTTGGCTCTCGTCGACCCCGAACAAGTCGACTTCATCGATGTGTCACCGCGCCAGATCGTGTCGGTTGCGACGTCGCTGATTCCATTCCTTGAACACGACGATGCAAACCGCGCCCTCATGGGTGCCAACATGCAACGTCAGGCCGTGCCGTTGGTGCGCGCCGAGGCACCGTTCGTCGGCACCGGCGTCGAGGCTCGCGCTGCCCGCGACGGAGCCGACCTCGTTTTGGCCCGTGACAACGGCGTCGTCGAACTCGTCACCGGCGACCGCATCGTGGTGAAGTACGACGACCTGCCCAAGAAGGACCACGAACACGACCTCGTCAAGTTCCGTCGTTCCAACCAGGACACCACCATCAACCAGATTCCGCGCGTGCGCGAAGGCCAGAAAGTAAAGAAGGGCGACCTGCTCGCCGATGGCCCGAGCACCGACCAGGGCGAACTCGCGTTGGGTAAGAACCTGCTCGTGGCTCTGATGCCATGGGAGGGCTACAACTACGAGGACGCCATCATCATCTCGGAGCGTCTCGTGAAGGAAGACGTGCTCACGTCGATCCACGTGAAAGAACACGAGGTCGACTCGCGCGACACCAAACTCGGACCCGAGGAAATCACCCGCGACATCCCGAACTTGTCGGAAGACATCGTGGCCGACCTCGACGACCGCGGCATCATCCGCGTCGGTGCCGAAGTTGCCCCGGGCGACGTGCTCGTCGGCAAGGTGAGCCCGAAGGGTGAAACCGAACTCACGCCTGAAGAGCGCCTCTTGCGCGCCATCTTCGGTGAAAAGGCCCGCGAAGTGCGCAATACCTCGCTCAACGTGCCGCACGGTGAGTCGGGCAAGGTCATCAACATCGAGGTGCTGCAGCGCGTGAAGGACGACGGCTCCGACGGCGACGAATTGCCGCCGGGTGTCAATGAACTCGTACGCGTGTACGTGGCGCAGAAGCGCAAGATCAGCGTCGGCGACAAGCTGGCTGGTCGTCACGGCAACAAGGGCGTCATCTCCAAGATCCTTCCGGTCGAAGACATGCCGTATCTCGACGACGGTACGCCGGTGGACATCATCCTCAACCCGCTCGGCGTGCCGAGCCGTATGAACATCGGTCAGGTGCTTGAAGCGCACCTCGGCTACGGCGCCCGTTGGGGTTGGGTCAATCCGAAGACCGGCAAGGTCGTCGGTGATGCTCCGCTGCGTGGCACCGAAACCAAGACGCGTCCCGTTACTGCCCCCAGCGTGTACGTGGCGACGCCGGTCTTCGACGGTGCCCATTGGGACGAAGACTCAGAGGAGTCGGTACACCCGACCATTCAGGATGTGCTCGGCTCGATCAACCCGGAGAGCATCGACGGCAAGCGACTCGTCGGTCAGGACGGCAAGGTGCGTCTGCGCAATGGTCGCACGGGCGAGTACTACGACAACCCGATCACGGTCGGCTACATGTACATGCTGAAGTTGCACCACTTGGTGGACGACAAGATCCACGCTCGTTCGACCGGCCCGTACTCGATGATCACCCAGCAACCGCTCGGCGGCAAGGCGCAGTTCGGTGGTCAGCGTTTCGGCGAGATGGAAGTGTGGGCGCTCGAGGCCTACGGTGCGGCGTACTGCCTGCAGGAAATCCTCACCCTGAAGAGCGACGACGTCTTCGGACGCGTGCACGTGTACGAGTCGATCGTGAAAGGGGCCAACCTGCCGGAGCCCGGCGTGCCGGAGAGCTTCAAGGTGCTCATGAAAGAAATGAAGGCGCTCTGCCTCGATGTCGAAGTGTTGCGTGAAGACGGCCGCCCGGTCGAACTCGCCGACCTCGACGAAGACATCTACA
>VGBY01000080.1 GCA_016870295.1 Actinomycetota bacterium | reverse complement strand
CCGAGGCACGCAATCCAGCCGCCGACGGTGGAGATGTCGAACGACTGCGGAAAGTGCCCAACGGTCAAATTGTGTTGCGTGAGGGCTTGTTCGAGATCGGGTCCGAACGTGCCGGGGAGCACTTCCACTACACCCGAGGTGTTGTCGACCGAAACGACGCCGGACATTGCGATCATGTCGAGAACGACGCCACCGAACATCGGCACCGACGCACCGCTCACGCCACTGCGTCCTGCAGTAACGGTGATCGGCACGTCATGTCCTGCGCAGACCGTGACGATGCGCTGCACCTCAGCGGTGTCGCGCGGCGAAACCACCGCAACAGGCAGTTGCGGCACTTGTGACTGCAATGCCCAGCGCATGGCCAGCGGCCACCAGTCGCGGGAGTGCTCGGCGAGGTTGCGGTGTTCGGTGCTCGTTGGCGAAATCGCCTCCAGGTCGCGGATCAACGCGGCGTCGTCACTCGCCGTTCGCGTGGCTGACGAGGCCGATTTCCAGCGAGCAACGATTGGTTCGCCTGGTTCACCGCCGAACTCGATCGGCGGTGTCGGCTGGGTCATGACGCCGCAGCTTCGTCTTCGCGTGAGCAGACGTCGAGGAAGCGCTTTACTTCGCCATCGATTCGAGAGTCATCCCAACCGAGTTCGGGTGCAATCAGGTGTGCCACGTCGCGAGCAGCAGATGCAGTGGCATGGCGGTCGTACAGCAGCCCGCGCACGCGACGCGACAGCACGTCGTCGAGCGTTACGACTAATTCGTTTCGCGCGGCGTACACCGCCTCGGCACGAAGATAGGGGAGCCCCTCCACCAACGGCTGACCAAGCGAAGCGTCGCGTGCGATCAGCTCGCGCACTGCAGCAGCCTCGGTTCCGAAACGAGAAACCAGATGATCCTCGCAATCGTGCGACGTAGCGGCAAACAAATCCATTCGCTTGGTGGCGCAACGTTTCACTCGCGGAGCCGTGCTCTGCGTAGACGCATCAGTTGCAATCGTTTGCTTTGCCATCACATCGAGCACGGCATCAACCGTGTGCTCGGCCATCTTGCGGTACGTGGTCAACTTGCCGCCGGTGATGGTGACCATGCCCGAGTCGCTCATGATCACCTTGTGACGTCGCGACAGGTCGGCGGTGCGACCTTTGACCGTTTCGCCATCCGGTGCGGCAACGAGTGGTCGCAGACCGGCCCATGTGCCGATTACGTCGTCGCGCGTAATCGCACGGCTCGTACTGGACACTGCCTTGTTGAGTGCCCGCAAGCAGTAGTCGATGTCGTCTTGCGTGCATTGTGGGTCGTCGATGCTGCCTTGATAATCGGTGTCGGTGGTGCCAACGTAGGTGTAGCGGTACGTGCCATCGCCGTTGGGCATATGCGGCACCACAAAGAGCGATCGTTTGTCGCCGGGCACGGGAATGACGACGGCGATGTCGTTACGAACCAATTCCCAGGGCACCGTGATGTGGATTCCCTTGGCGGGGCGGATGGTGACAGAGTCGCCGCCAATGTCCATGCGTCGCATCGAGTCGCCCCATACTCCGGTGGCGTTCACCACGACGCGAGCCGCAACGTCGAATGTCTCGCCTTCGTGCGTGGTGACGCTGGCACCGACGATTGCGCCTGAAGAATTCTTCTTCAGCGCGTTGACCCCGCAGTAGTTGGCAATCGCAGCCCCGCGCTCAATCGCCGACCGAATGATGGTCAGCGTGAGGCGAGCATCGTCGGCTTCGGCATCAAAGTAGAGATACGCCGCCGACAATTTCTCGGCATTCATCGTGGGCATGTGGGCGTGGGCGGTCTTGGCGCGCAGGCGGCGATGCAACTTTCCGACACGCCAGCCGCCGGTGAGGTCATACATCCACAACGCCGAGCCAAGCGCTCGGGCGATCTTGCGCGACACCACACCGTCGCGGGTCATGACCGGAATCATGAAGGGGAGTGTGCGCACCAGATGCGGGGCGTTGCGCAACAGTCGCTCACGTTCGCGGAGAGCCTCATAGACGAGTGCCACATCGCCTTGCTGGAGGTAACGAAGACCGCCGTGAATCAGCTTGCTGCTCTTCGACGACGTGCCCGACGCAACGTCGGCCCGTTCAACGAGCGCCACCCGTAGGCCACGGGCTGCTGCATCGAGCGCCACACCGGCCCCGGTGATGCCGGCTCCGACGACCAGCACGTCAAACTGCCCGGTGCGCAGGCGCTCGAGCGCCCCCCGACGTGTCTCCACCGCATTCACCGCGCTGAGCCTAGAAGTCGGGGGCGCCAGGTGTGACACCTGACCGCACAAACCTACTTCGCATGACTTGCAGATAAGCACGACCTGCGAATACCTTGTATGCCGTGCACGCACCAGACATTGTCGCCGCCAAGTACCGCGAGCAGGGCCGTCGCCTCACGCCGCAGCGTCAGTTGTTGTTCAGCCTGATGCACGACAACGTGACGCATCCGACCGCTGATGCCCTTTTCGACGAAGCCAGTAAGCGCATGCCCGGCATCTCACTGCGAACCGTGTACCAAACGCTCGATGAACTGCAGGAAATGGGCGAAGTGCAACTCATGCACTGCGACGGCGGGGCCGTGCGATTCGACCCGAACGTCGACGAGCATCATCACGCAGTCGACGCCGAGACCGGAGAGTTGTTCGATGTGTATGTCGACAACATCGACTCACTACGCGCGCAGCTGCCCGCAGGGTTCACGGTAGAGAATGTGAGCATCGTCTTCCACGGGCGCCTGGCCGGCAAGGCCGCCAGTGCCGCAACGCCACGCGCCACGCGCAACAACACAACCAAGTCTCCCGAACGGCAGCAAACCGCGCGGGCGAAAACCACGAAGCGTGCGCCCCGGCGCACGAATCGCGGATCCACCAAATAACCCCAAACAAGGAGAACACTCATGGCCAAGTTGCACGGCACCAAGACACATGAGAACCTCAAGGAAGCGTTTGCTGGCGAGAGTCAGGCCAACCGTCGCTACCTGTGGTTCGCCCAGAAGGCCGACGTCGAGGGATACCCCGACGCAGCCGCCCTGTTCCGTTCGGTCGCCGAAGGCGAAACCGGACACGCACACGGACACCTCGAGTACCTCGCCGAAGTCGGTGACCCCGCCAGCGGCGAGCCGATCGGTGACACCGAGCAGAACCTGAAGGCGTCGATCGCCGGCGAGACCTACGAGTACACGCAGATGTACCCGGGCTTCGCCAAGACGGCCCGCGAGGAAGGCTTCGCCGAAATCGCAGACTGGTTCGAGACACTGGCCCGCGCCGAGAAGAGCCACGCAGGCCGCTTCGGCGAAGGACTCAAGTCGCTCAGCTGAGATTCCTGATCGGCGTCGGTGCGCTCGTCGTGCCGCCGTCTCTCACGGAACACGGTTTGTCGGCCCGGGCGCGCAGCTCCCCCCGCTTGCGCCCGGGCCGCCGAATCGTCTAATGAAACGGAAATAGAAAAGGCACCGACATGACCGTCACCTACGATCCGCACCACCCGATGTACCTCGACGAAGCCGACACGCGTGCCGAGTTGACCCGGGTGTACGACATGTGCCACGGCTGTCGCTTGTGCTTCAAGTTCTGTCCGTCGTTTCCGACGTTGTTCGACTACATCGACCAGCACGACGACCAAGACGCCGGCAAGATGACGCCCGCCCAGCAAGATCATGTCATTGACGAATGCTTCCAGTGCAAGCTGTGTTACATCAATTGCCCGTACATCCCCGGTCAGCACGAGTGGGCGCTTGACTTCCCGCGACTCATGTTGCGCGCCGACGCGATGCGCCGCGCCAACGGCCAGGTCACACTCCGCGACAAGGCAACCACCGCATTCATGGGCAATACCGACGCGATCGGCAAGGTCTCCGTTGCCACGGTGAAGCTCACCAACAAAGTGATGGGCGCCAAGCCCGGCTCGCTGATTCGCAAGGCAGTGGAATTGACTGCGGGAATCTCCAGCGTGCGACTGCTGCCAAAGTTTGCGCGAACTCGCTTTTCGTCATGGTTCAAGCAGCGCCCGAAGGTGCGCGTGGGCAAGAAGCAGGGGAGCGTCACCGTGTTCCCCACATGCCTCGTGGAATATCAGGAGCCCGCAATCGGCAAGGCGCTCGTCAAGGTGTACGAGCACAACGGCATCGAGTGCTCGCTCACCGATGCCGGATGTTGTGGAGCACCGTACCTGCATTCCGGAGACATGGCCAAGTTCACCAAGGTTGCCGTCGACAATGTGGCGACGTTGGCGGCCGAAGTGCGCAAGGGCAACGACATCGTCGTGCCGCAGCCCACGTGCAGTTACGTGCTGAAAAAGGACTACCTCGACTACGTAGGTGGCCCCGACGCCAAGTTGGTGTCGGAACACACCTACGACGCAGCCGAATACCTGATGAAAGTGCACAAGACCGAAGGTTCGTCACTCGACACCACGTTCGATGGAGAGATTCCCGAAACCATCACCTATCACACGCCGTGTCACTTGCGCGCGCAGAACATCGGTCTGAAGAGTCGCGACCTGATGAAGCTCACGGGTGCAAAGATCAAGCTCGTGCAGCAATGCTCGGGCATCGACGGTATGTGGGGTTTGCGCGCAGAGAACGCCGAACTCAGCATTCCGATCGGCAAGAAGCTCGGTGACATGGTGAAGGAAGCCGCCGGCGACGTGGTCACCGGTGACTGTCACCTCGCGAATACGGCGATCACCGAGCAGACGGGTGCCGCACCGCTGCACCCGCTGCAAGTGGTGGCCAAGGCCTACGGCCTCAACACCGAATAACGAATCAAAAACCGAACAATCCCCGACAATCCCCACCAACCCCCAACCCCAAGGAGACATCCCCCGTGTCCACCATGACCAGCAAGCGAAAGCTCACACTC
>VGBY01000079.1 GCA_016870295.1 Actinomycetota bacterium | reverse complement strand
CTCAGCACCACATCTGCGCGTGCCACCAAGAGCGACACGGTGGGTACGGCCGACCCGTTGCTAAACTCAAATCCCTAACGCGGACGTGGCTCAGTTGGTAGAGCATCACCTTGCCAAGGTGAGGGTCGCGGGTTCGAATCCCGTCGTCCGCTCCAGAAGCGCCATGCGTGGCATCTCGCGGTTGCTTGCAGCGGTGTTGGCCGGCAGCGTTGTCTTCGCTGCTGGTGCGTGTGCGTCTGATGCTCGCGGCGATGTGGTGGTGGCCGCCGCCGCCGACACGCGGGATGCATTCAACGAGATTGCGGCGCAACTCTCGGAGCGCGATGGCATCACGGTGGAGTTCGTGTTCGGATCGTCCGGGCTCTTGCGCGAGCAGGTGCTCAACGGTGCACCGTTCGACGTGTACGTGTCGGCCAATGTCGCCTTCGTCGATGAGGTCGTACAAGCGGGTGCGGGCGTCGCCGAAAGTCAACGGCAATTCGCCGTCGGGCGTCTGGCATTGATCAGCGCCGAGGGCGTGGCGCTACCCGCAAACCTCGACTCGCTCTCGCAGTTTGGTCGAGTGGTGATCGCAAACCCCGCACACGCTCCGTATGGCGTCGCCGCCAAAGAGGCGTTGCAATCACTTGGCGACTACGGGCAACTCGCGAGCCGTCTCATCTTGGCGGACAACGTCGCTGATGCCGTTCGTATCGTCGATGCGGGTGAGGCCGATGTTGGCATCGTGGCCCTGTCACTGGTGATTGGTCGGGCACATGTTGAGGTGCCAGCAACGTTGCACCAACCGATACGCCAGAGCATCGTCATCACCACGCGTGGCGCAGGCAACGATGCCGCACGCCGCTTCGTGGAGGCGCTCGAGTCGCAAGAAGGCCGTGCCGTTCTCTCGCGATACGGCTTTACGGTGGACTCGCCATGAACGACTGGTTCCCGCTGTGGTTGTCGCTGCGCGTGTCGGTGATTGCGACGATTGTCGCCGGCGTCCTCGGTGTGGCGATCGCCTACGTGCTTGCCAAGTGGCGGTCGCGATGGGCCTCGCTGGTGGAAGCCGTCGTGACACTGCCGATCGTGCTGCCCCCGACGGTGCTCGGCTACTACCTACTCACCCTGCTCGGCACACGCTCGTCGCTCGGACAAAGCTGGGAGTCGCTGTTTGGATCACCGCTCGTCTTCACGCAGAGCGGGGCGGTCGTCGCGGCGACCGTGTCGGCGTTGCCATTCGTGATTCGGGCCGCGCGTGCCGCCATCAGCAATGTGGATGCGCGAGTGGAGGAGTCGGCGCGTGTGATGGGGCTCGCAGAGTGGCGAGTTGCCCGTGTGGTCACGCTGCCGCTCGCCGCCCGTGGCATCGGCGCCGGTATCGCACTCGGCTTTGCACGGGCCCTCGGCGACTTCGGCGCCACCGTGATGGTGGCCGGCAACATCCCCGGGCAAACGCAGACACTGCCGGTCGCGGTGTACGACGCCGTGCAGGCTGGTGACGACGCGACGGCCCGTACGGGCTCGCTCGTGCTCGGCGCGATTGCGGTTGTCGTCTTGGTCTTCGTCACACAATTGTTCGCGAGGCGTCGATGACCTCGTTGCTCGTAGATGTGCGGGTCGCAGTGCCAGGCTTTGCTGTCGACGCCAAGTTCGCCGCCGACGTCGGCGTAACTGTGCTCGCCGGGCCGAGCGGCTCGGGCAAGAGTCTCACGCTCGCAGCGGTGTCAGGCACGTTGCGCCCGATGCGCGGCGTCATCCAACTCGATGATGTGGTGTATTGCGACGCAGCACGGGACGTGCACCTGCGTTCGCAGAATCGCCTGCTCGGCATGGCCTATCAGCACGCGGCGCTGCTCGATCATCGCTCACCGCTCGACAATGTGGCGCTCGCCGTGCGCTCGGGCGATACGGCAACGCGGCGCACCGTGGCGATGGAGACCTTGCAGCGCGTTGGTGCCGAGTCACTCGCCGAAGCGAGAACGCGTTCGCTCAGCGGTGGGGAGCGCCAGCGTGTGGCGTTGGCGCGGGCGATCGCGGGTAATCCGCGAGTGCTACTGCTAGATGAGCCGTTCAGTTCGCTCGATCTGGCTGCGCGAGCCGAGTTGCGGGCTCTCGTCAAGTCGCTCGTCGCCGAGCGTCAACTCATTGCGCTCGTGGTGACTCACGATCAGGCCGACGTTGACGCATTGGCTGATCGGGTCGTGCGCTACGAACCCGGCCGGACCGTTTCGGCAGGGGAATGAACCCGCTCGTGCGTTCCATGTACTCGGCGTAACCCGGCTTGCGCTTGGCGAGCAGCCGGTCGAGCATCGCCGCCCCCGACACACGCACGAGCAAGACCGTCATCACGAGTGCGCCGAGAAAGGCCCACAAGCCCGCGCCCTGCGAGGCGCCGACGATGGCCAGCCCCCACCACACAAGGCTGTCGCCGAAGTAATTCGGATGGCGGGTGAGCGCCCACAAACCTCGATCCATGATTTGTCCCTCGTTGCGCGGATCGCGCTTGAACTTCGCCAATTGCGCATCGCCGACGGCCTCGAAGTACAGGCCGATCGCCCACACGATGAACCCGAGCAACGCGATGAAACCAGCGCCCGAGTCAGTTTCGCGCTGACCAAGAGTGACCGGCAGCGAAACGATGAACATCAACGCACCCTGCAAACCGAACACCGTGTAGAGGCTGACGATGGCAAATCGTTCACCATGTTTGCGGCGCATCGCGCGATAGCGGAAGTCTTCACCCTTCCCGAGGTTGCGTTTGGCGAGATAGCCGGCCAGGCGCAAACCCCACACCGTGACCATGACGAGGAGCAGCCAGTTGCCGGCCCCCGACGCACCCGATACGAACTTGGCGGCCCATGCAACGAGGACGAAGCCCAGCCCCCACACGATGTCAACGATCGATGCGTCGCGCCGCAGCAGCGACACCGACCAGGTGGCCAGCATCAAACAGGCGATGGTCACGATTGCCGCCGCGAGCACCGTTGTCGCATCAGCCACGACACGAGAGTACGGCTATCGACGCGTACCAGCGTGGATTCTGCTGCGGTTCGTCGCGAACACCGGCCTCGTCTTAACCGCGTGGTGACAACCATGTCAATGACGGCGGTTGTAACGCGGCGATTGTGGTGCGAGCCTTGAGCGGTGCTCCAGGTTCGTAATCTCAGCGTCGAGGTTGGCGCCCGCATGGTGGTGCACGAAGCGAGCTTCACCGTCATGCCCAAAGACAAAGTGGGTCTCGTTGGACGCAACGGTGCCGGCAAGACGAGCCTGTTCAAGGTGCTCGGCGGTGCGGCCGAACCGAAGGCCGGCGTCGTGAATCGTGGGGGTGCATTCGGCTATCTCCCGCAAGACCCGCGCATCGCCGGCGCGTTCGATGGGCGCACGGCGATCTCGCACGTGCTCTCTGCGCGCGGCATCGACGACGACCTCGTGCGCTTGGAGAAACTACGAATTGCGATGGAAGAACGCGCCGATGACCACAACATCGCGCGGTTCACCAAGGCCCAGGATGCATTCGAAGTGAAGGGTGGCTACGCCGCGAATAGTGAGGCACGGGCGATTGCGGCTGGACTCGGGTTGAAAGCCGACCGTCTCGATCTGCAGTTGGGCGTTTTGTCGGGCGGTGAGCGTCGTCGAGTGGAGTTGGCGCGCATTCTCTACGGCGGTAGCGACACGTTGCTGCTCGACGAGCCGACCAACCACCTCGACATCGACGCCAAGATGTGGATGCTCGAATTCTTGCGCAACTACAAGGGTGCTTTGCTCGTGATCAGTCACGACCTCGAACTGCTCGATGAGGCGATCACCCGCGTGCTGCATCTCGACCGCCCCGACGAGGCCGATGTGGGGCAGGTCATCGAGTATCGCGGCACGTATTCGCAGTATCTGCGGGCACGCGAGGCCGACGAAGCGCGTGCAGCGAAGATGGCAACGCAACAGTCAAAGGAGATCGACCGCCTTCAACGCGTGGTCGATCGCTTCGGCGCGAAGGCATCGAAGGCGTCGATGGCACGCAGCATTGAAAAGCGCATTGATCGGTTGGACGCCGACCGCGTGCACGCGCCGCGCAACAAAAAGACCATGGCGGTGAAGTTCCCGGCGGCGCCAAGTTGCGGTGAGACCGTCCTCACTGCCTACGGTTTGCGCAAAACATACGGGGGTCCCGACATCTTCCACGACGTGAGTTTCGACCTCGGTCGCGGCGAACGCCTGCTCGTGCTCGGCCTGAACGGCGCTGGCAAGACGTCACTACTACGAATCCTGGCAGGGGAGTCAAAGGCCGATGACGGCGACTTTCAGTTCGGTTACCAGGTTCAAGCCGGCTATTACGCCCAAGAACACGACAACCTGGTCGGCGAGCGATCGCTGATCGACCACATGCGCGAGATGGCTCCGACGCGACTCGGGCTCACCGAAACGCAGTTGCGTGGCATGCTCGGATCGTTCGGATTGTCGGGCGACAAGGTGTTCCAGGAGTCATCGACGCTCTCTGGAGGGGAAAAGACGAAGCTGGCGCTCGCCATGCTGATGGTGGGGCGCAACAACCTGTTGTTGCTCGACGAGCCGACGAACAACCTCGACCCGTCCAGTCGCGATGCCGTGGCCGCCGCACTCGCCGACTGGAACGGGGCCATCGTGCTCGTTAGCCACGACACCGAATTCGTCGAGCAACTTGCGCCAACCAAGGTGCTGGTGATGCCCGACGGCCAGGTCGATTACTACAGCGAGTCGTGGTTGGAGATCGTCAGCCTCGCCTAGGTACGGCGCGTGCGGCGCGTCGCATCACATGACGGTGCGTTCGTTCTAGTGTTTGCGCGATGTCCAAAGTGCCGTCGCCATACCCCGACGAATCCGACGGCTACTGGATGCACTATCACGACGAAGACAGCCAGCGTCT
>VGBY01000078.1 GCA_016870295.1 Actinomycetota bacterium | reverse complement strand
ACCACTCGCGTTGCGCATGCGACGCGGCGGCGAGTGCCTTGTCGATCTCGTCGGGGGTGGCATGGGCGAACTCACCCGATGGCTGCTCGGTGGCCGGGTCGATGACGGCGGTTCGCTTGCCCGCACCTGCCACATATTCATTGGCAATCCAGTGGCACCCGGAGAGTTCTCGCATCAATTCCTGGACGGGTGTAACGGCACTTGGCATGTACAAACAGTAGACCCGCGACGCAAGTGGAGTCGCGGGTCAAGCAGCGAGCGACGCAGCCGTCGCCCTACGTCAGCCGAAGAACGACTGTGCGACGTCGTTGAAGAAATCGAGGTCGATTGTGCGCGTCTTGCCGCGAGTGACCTGCATCGACACGCGCTCGATTTGACCGCACTTCAATACGACCATCTCGCCGAAGGCCCTCTGGTAGATCGCATCGACCACCGCCAGACCGAATCGGCTCGACAGCACACGGTCGTAGGAGTTCGGCGTGCCGCCGCGCTGCACATGGCCCAGTTGCACGACGCGCGACTCGTATCCGGTCAGTCGCGAAAGTTCTGGGGCAATCACCTGGCTGATGCTGCCGTGCATCTCGCGTCCGTACTTGTCGAGTTTGGGCGGCGAAATCTCGAGCGTGCCGGCTTTCGGTTTGGCGCCTTCGGCCACCACGACGAGCGAGGCGTAGCGCCCTCGATCGTGACGTCGCGTTACGATTTCCGCAACCTCACGGATGTCGAACGGCACTTCGGGAACCAGAATCGCAGTTGCACCACCCGCGACGCCAGCGTGCAGAGCGATCCAGCCCGCATCGCGCCCCATCACTTCGATCACCATCACACGGTCGTGAGATTCGGCCGTGGTGTGCAGACGATCGATTGCGTCGGTGGCAATCTGCACCGCAGTTTGGAAACCGAAGGTGGCATCGGTGCCAACGACGTCATTGTCGATGGTCTTAGGCACGCCAATGATCGGCAAGCCGTGATCATCAGCGAGCATCGATGCAACGGTCAGCGAGCCATTGCCACCAATCACCACGAGCGCATCGAGCGCCAGTTCGGCGAACGCCTTCTTCGTGCGCTCGACGCCGTCGTCGTAGTCGAACGGGCTGCCGCGACGCGTGCCGAGAATCGTGCCACCCTTGGGCAGGATGCCGCGCACTTTGCTGATGTCGAGTTCTTCGAAACGTTTCTCCAGCAGACCATCCCACGAGTCGTAAAAGCCGAGCACGCGATGCCCGCCAACTGCCTGGGCCTTGCGCACGATGGCGCGGATCACCGCGTTGAGACCAGGGCAATCGCCGCCGCCGGTGAGTACGCCGATGTTCACCACGTCAAGGCTAAGAGCGGTTCGTGAACGCCACGTGAACCGACGGCGCAGGATTCAATCGCCGACGCGTCGCGCGTTCTCCACCAAGTTGATGCGATAGATCACTTCGTCGAGTGCGTCACCAGCGGTGACGGTCGGATACCGCAACGGGTTCTCCTCCGTCACGCAGGTGGGTAACGGCGCCAACAGTGTCGAGGGTCGCGGATGACAGAACTGCACGATGCTGTACCGCTCGCCGTCGTAGTCGGGGTCGGCCACCACGCGATGCCAACCAATCGGGATGACGCCGTTCGTCAATCGCTCGAGCATGATGCCGGTGTTCAAGATGACATGCCCGCTCGGCGGTACCGCATCAATCCAGCGACCGGCATGCTTCACTTGCAAACCTTTGGCGGTGGCGCGCGGCAACGCGGTGATCAAGTTGATGTCACCGTGTTCCGCGGCCCACACATGGCCGCCTTCTGGCACCTGCGTCATGCTCGGATAACGAATGGCGCGGTTCAACGCACAGCCATCGTCGACCATGCCGTCGAAGAAGCTCTCACCACAACCCAAACCGACTGCGATGATACGCAGGAAGCGAGTCTGCAGACCGATCATCGCGTCGTGAAATGCGTAGAGCACCTTGCTGATACCGGGCACCGACGCCTCCGGTAGCACCTGGTCTGGGTACGCCTGCGGAAACTTGCGTTTCATCGGGTGACCCGCCGGTAGTTCATTGCCCCAGTTCAACATTTCCTTCCAGTCGGGCTTGTCGCTGACCTCGGCAGTTTCGACCAGGACACCGGTGTAGCCGGTCTGCCCGTTGGTGCCGGCGGCGATGTAGCGGCGCTTCTCTTCAACGGGCTTGTTGAAGAATTCGAACAACATGCCGTAGGTGCTGTCGAGCATGTCCTCGGAGAGGTCGTGACTGGTGTAGACGAATCCCGTTGCCAGGCTGCGCATCACGCCATCCACGACGGCCTGGCGCTGCTTTGCACCACCCTTTTCGAATGCCAGCAGGTCGACATCCAGAATGTCATTGCTCACATATCTCACCTTATTGCGCATAACGGTATGGTGACCTGCAACATGAGCAACACCGTTGGTCGGCAATCTGAGGGGCACAGCCGCGCGGTGTCCCGGAGAGTGGATCTACACCACCTGTCTCTGCACATCCATGAGCGTTCACACCCGGGCGCCCTGCCATCAGTGCTGCTCGTTCACGGGCTTGCATCGAATGCGCGACTCTGGGACGGGGCTGCCGACGCACTCGTGGAGTTGGGTTACCACGTCATCGCAGTGGATCAACGCGGGCACGGCCAGAGCGACAAGCCCGATGAGGGCTACGACATGCAGACCGTCGCCGACGATCTCGCATCGTTGATCACGGCGCTGCAACTCGATCGTCCGGTGGTCGCCGGACAGTCCTGGGGTGGCAACGTCGTCATTGAATTGGCCAACCGACATCCGCACCTCGTTCGTGGTGTGTGCGCGGTGGACGGCGGTCTCATTCAGTTGCGCGACCGGTTCAACAACTGGGAGTCGTGTGCGAGCGTGCTCGCACCGCCCGCGTTGGCTGGTACACCGTTCACTCGATTTGAAGCGATGATTCGCTCTGCGTACCGCGGCTGGCCGGAGACAGCAGTTCACGGAACTCTCGCCAACATGGAAGTGCTCATCGATGGCACGATTCGCCCGTGGCTCTCTCGCGAACGACATATGCAGGTGTTGCGTGGGCTGTGGGAACACCAACCACAGACCATCATTCCGAAACTGTCACGACCGGTGCTCTTCACCCCCGCCGACTCCGAGAGTCAACACACCGTGACGAAGCGTGAGGACTACGCGCGTGCTGCCCACCACCGGCATGTGCGCGTCGAATGGTTCAGCCCGGCACATCACGATCTCCATGCGCAATACCCTGAACGCTGGGCGGGTGTGCTTCACACCCATATCTCCGGAGGCTTTCTGGCATGAACTCGTTGCCGCGAATACTCACGATCATGGGATCGGGCGAAACTGCGCCAACGATGGTGGGTACTCACCGTCGACTCACCTCGCTCTTGCCGCAGCCAGTGCGCGCCGTCGTGCTCGACACCCCCTACGGCTTTCAGGAGAACGCGAACGAGTTGGCATCGCGGGCCGTCGACTACTTCAAGACCAGTGTCAATGTCGATCTGCGAGTTGCAGGGCTTGCACGCATCAAGCCGCGGACCGATGGGGAGGCGCCCACCTCAGCGCAGATCGAAAAGGGTTTGCGAGCCGTCAAAGACGCGAGTTACTTGTTCGCCGGCCCGGGCTCACCGACGTATTCCATTCAGCAATGGAGCGACACTCCCCTGCGAAGTCTCTTGGCCGACAAGCTGCACCGTGGCGGGATCATCACGTTTGCCTCTGCAGCAGCGCTGACACTCGGCACGCGAACAGTGCCGGTGTACGAGATCTACAAGGTGGGTACCGATCCCTACTGGTATGACGGGCTTGCACTGCTACGGGAGTTCGGTGTGAATGCATCAGTCATTCCGCACTTCGATAACGCAGAGGGTGGTTCACACGACACACGGTTCTGTTACCTCGGTGAGCGCCGACTTCGCATGCTTGAGTCGAAGATGTCGAGTGACGAGTTCGTCATTGGTGTTGATGAGCACACCGGTTTGCTGATCAATCTCGACGATGAGCGAGCCGAGGTCGTCGGCAACTCGACGGTGACGCTGCGCAAAGGCGACCGCCAGGTGGTGTACGCCACGGGTGAATCATTTGCACTCGACATTTTGCGATCTCCCGAGTTTGCGGCAAGCGCCCCGCGCGGCAGAGTCGCCAAAGGTACCGAGGTCTCCCCTGCGGCTGATACCTCGCTGATTGATTCAGTCGAGGCGTGCCGGGCCGCATTCGACCGCGCTATCGAGCATGGCGATGCAGATGGCGCAATCGAGGCCGTACTGACCCTCGAGTCGTCGATTCGCGCTTGGTCGGCCGACACACTGCAGAGCGACGAACGCGACCGTGCGATTGCGACGCTGCGCTCGATGATTTCGCGACTTGGAGAGATCGCAACCACGGGCTTACGCGATCCACGTTCGGTCGTTGCACCGTACGTGGACGGAATGCTCGCGATCCGCAAGATCGTGCGGGCCGAGAAGCGATTCGATCTGTCCGACATTGTTCGCGACCATCTGCTGGCTGCTGGTGTGGAAGTTCGTGACACCAAAGACGGTGTCGAGTGGGTGTTACGTCCTCAGACGTGATGGAGCGACGCCACGCGAACACGTGCCCGCCGCCCCGCCAGCAGATACACCCCGGTGAAGACCCCGGCAGCGACGAGGATGATCGTGGCTCCAGCACTCGTATCGAGGTGATACGACAAGTTCATCCCCACGAAACAACTTGTGGCACCGAGAATTGGCGAGATCAGCAGCATCTTGGCGAATGAGTTCGTCATCATCCGCGCTGTCGCCGCGGGAATGACGAGCAGTGCCGAGATGAGGAGTGTGCCGATGACGCGCATGGTAACGAGAATCGTGCCCGACAACATCACCATGAGGGTGATCTCGATCGCCGTCACGCGCTGACCCGATACCGCCGCAACTTGCGGGTCGAACGTGGCGAAGAGAAACGCGCGATACGACACGAGCAACACCACACCGACCAACAATGAAACGATGAAGATGGCGAGCACGTCGCCCCACGAAACCCCGAGCACAC
>VGBY01000077.1 GCA_016870295.1 Actinomycetota bacterium | reverse complement strand
CAAGCGTCGGGGCGTTCACATACGTGACGGGTTCGGCGGCAGCGCGCCCCAGCAAACCCTTCAACGCAGCGAGGGTGATGATGCGGGTGTCGTAGGCGCCGATTTCGCCGCTTGCTTCGATTGACACGTCTCGTACACCGGCACCGACGATGTCGGCGAACAACGCACCGAGTCGCTCCGCCAGCGGAATGAACGGCTTCAGCGTTTCATTGGCTTCCGATGCGTTCACGTTCACCGCGAACGGCACGAAGTCACCCGCTAGCGCCAATTGCACCATGTCAGCGATCACCTCGCCGGCCTTGTCTTGGGCTTCGCGGGTGCTGGCACCGAGATGCGGGGTCACCACCACGTTGGGTAGCGAGAACAATGGCGAGTTGGTGACGGGCTCGCGCTCAAACACATCGAGTGCCGCGCCGGCGATAATGCCGTCGCGCAACGCCTCTGCCAGATCGTTCTCCACGATGATGCCGCCACGCGCCACGTTGATCACGCGCAACTCGGGCTTGGCTTTCAGCAGAAGGTCGCGGTTGATCAAGCCGAGCGTCTCTTTGTTCTTCGGCAGATGCACGGTGAGAAAGTCGCTCGATGCGACGAGTTGGTCGAGCGGCATCATGTCCACGTTCAGAGCGCGACCGCGTTCGACAGAAATGTACGGATCAAAAGCGACGATCTTCATGCCGAGGCCTAACGCGCGATGCGCAACCAACTTGCCGATGCGACCGAGCCCGACCACACCGAGCGTCTTTCCCGCCAACTCCACGCCCTCCCATTTGCTGCGCTCCCAGCGTCCGTTGACAAGCGCCGCGTGGGCTTGTGGCACGTTGCGCGCCATTGCCAAGAGCAACGCGATGGTGTGCTCGGCGGCCGACACGATGTTGCTTTCGGGCGCATTCGCCACCATCACGCCGGCCTTCGTCGCAGCATCAACATCGACATTGTCGAGACCAACGCCGGCGCGGCCCACGACGACCAGCCCACTCACGGCACTGAGCACCTGCGCATCAACCTGGGTGGCACTGCGCACGATGAGCGCCTGCGCCCCCTGCAGCGCGGCGACGAGCGCATCACCGTTGAGACCGAGGCGCACATCCACGTCGTGGCCGGCGACGCGTAGTCGCTCGAGACCCGCCTCGGAGATTTCTTCGGTTACGAGCACCCGTGCCACCCCTCCATCGTGGCGTGCGGGAGGTGTCAACGCCAACCGCGAATTCGGTCTCACCAGCGTTATCGTGTCTGGCGAGCGACACCCGCTTTATTTTTCGCAAAGATAACGCTGCGTCACCCAAATCAACACATCACCCACCGCACGAAGGATGTCCGTGACCCATCAGTTTCTCTCCCCCGAGTGGATGGATGCAGCGCGGGCGATTCGCGAGAAGTACCGCGAGCATGCCCCGCGGGTCGCGGTAACGGTGCGGTTCAACCTGGTGGTGACGGGTGTGCCGTTCGGCGAAGGTGTCGTGCACAGCCACATGGACACCTCAACCGGCGAGGTCGTGATGGATCTCGGGCATCTCGAGAAGGTCGATGCGACGCTGACCACCGACTACGCGACGGCGCGCACGATCTTTGTCGAGCAAGACCCGCAGAAGGCGATGGAAGCATTTCTCACCGGCAAAGTGAAGGTGGAAGGTGACATGTTGAAGTTGATGGCGATGCAGACGGCGATGCCGCAAACTGAAATGTCGCTCGTCGTCGCCGCGGAGATTCACGCGATTACCGAGTAGAGAGACGTTACGCCGACGTGCGAACCGTCGAGCGCACCTCGGAAGCCAGCAACCCAGCCACCACACACACCGACGCCCCGACGACGAGCGAGTTGGCGTAACTCGGGAGGATGCCGTCGGCGCTCGTGGCTTCCTGCACGGTGATCATCACGGTGGCGCCGAGCAGCGCCCCCATTTGCGACACCAACTGTTGCATCGCGCTCGCCGAACCGAGTTGGTCGTCATCCACTGCGTTGGCAAGCAACGCCGACATCGCCGGCGACGACACACCAAGCCCGAGCCCCGAGAGCGCCAAGCCGAATGCGATCAGCCACAACGGTGTCTCGGTGCGCACCGACGACAAGATGATGAGCGAGGTAAAGACGGTCATCGCGCCGAACATGCCGGCGACTCGCTCGCCGGTGCGCATCGTGACCTGTGCGCCGAGTGGCGCGACGACGGCGAATGTCAGTGGTCGCGCGATGATCAACCAGCCCACGGTGGCGAGGCTGAGACCGGCACCCTGTTGCAACATCTGCGGCACGATCATGAACGCTCCCATGTAGCCAAAGTTGGCGAGCGACTGGCTTATCACCGGAAACGCCACATTGCGAGTTCGGAACCACTTCGGTGGCACCATCGGCGCAGCGACGCGGCGCTCAACTTGCACGAAAAAATACAGCAGCAGCACGCCCGCCAAAAGTGCAGCGACCGTGAACGGCGACGACCAACCCCAACTCGACCCGCGATTGATGCCCAACAACACGAGTGCAGCACCCGAACCGAGCGTGAGCGCACCCCATAGGTCGAACCTCGCACCCGGCTGGTGCTCGGTGTCGCGCAACAACCACCACGCCACCAGTGCACCGAGCATGCACAGCGGTGCCTGCACCAAAAAGATCACACGCCATCCGACGGTCGCCACCAGCGGCACACCGGCCACGACACCGAGCACCGGTGCACCAGCGGTGACGAAACTCCACATGCCGAGTGGCCGCACGCGTTCTTCGGGTTCGAACAGTCGGCTGGTGAATGCCATACCCGCTGGCCCGATGGCAGATCCGCAGGCGGCCGACAGTGTGCGCAGGGCGATCAACATCGGCGCACTCGTGGCCAGGGCGGCAAGACCAGCGAAGATGCCGGCGCCGAGCAAACCGAAGACGAACACGCGCTTGTGTCCGAACAAATCACCCAATGTGCCGAAGGCCGGCCCCACCACGGCGAAGACCAGCATCGGTGCAGTGATCGACCAGCTCACGGTGGTGACGGTGGAGTTGAGATCTTTCGCCACGGTGTCGAGCACGACGACGAGCAACGTGATGGTGAAACTCACGGTGAACGCGCCCGTGAGCAACACGGCCATGGTGGCTTTGCGACGCGAGATGCCGACACGCTCGGCGAGCGCCGAGCGCATGCGTTCGCGTAGAGGTGCGATGCCTACTTCGTCGACACCCGCAGTCATGGGAACACCAGATTCACCGCACTGCCCTTGGGCACCGGGTCGCCAACCTTCAGCGTGACACCGTCGAGGTTCACCGAGCGCACCTTGCTGGTGGAGCGACCGCTGACCGTCGCGACACCGATACCTGCCTCGCCGAGAATCTTCTGTGCTTCATTGAGGGTGAGACCGATGATCGCCGGTAGCGGAACTTGTTCGATTCCCTTCGACAACGAGTAGGCGACGACGCTTTCGCGCGACATCTGCTGGCCCGGCGCCGGATCTTGTGACGCCACCAATCCCACCGCAACCTGGCTGCTGTACACGTCGTCATTGCGCTGGCCCACCAATTGCACGGCGGCAAGTTGCGCGCGTGTGTCGTCTTCGGTGCGGCCGATGAGGTTCGGCACCGAGCGCAGCACCGGGCCACCCGACACCACGATGCCGACCTGGGTTCCCTTCAACACCTGGCTACCCGCGATGAGATTCGGTTGTTCGGTCACGATCCATGCCAGGACGCGCCCCACCGGCACCGAGTCGCTGTCGCGCACGATCTCCGACACCGTGAGACCCTGCGCGGTGAGTGCGGCGACTGCATCTTCGCGCGACAAGCCCGTCACGTCGGGGATTATCGCGAGCGTCGCACCTTCCGACACCACCAACGTGAAGTCACTCCCCTCGCGCAGCAGCGAACCGGCGGGGGGAACCGTACGGATCACGGCGCCGAGTTCGACCTCGTCGGATCGCTCCGCACGAATCGCGATATTCCAATCAAACAGCGCCACACTGTTGCGCGCCTCACCCTCAGCAACGCCGATGAGATCTGGTACCTCGTACGACTCGGTGGTGAGTGTCTGCCACACCAGCACTCCAGCCACGATCACGGCGGCGGCGACGACGACAGAGACCAGCCATCGATAACGACGGCGTTCGCCCGGTGCGGCTGCAATCGCGACATCGACACTGATCGGCGTGGTTGGCTGCGGTGCCACGGGTTCCGGCGTCGGTTGTGGGGCAACGACGGTGGCCTCCAGCGTGCGGGTGATGCTGTCACGAAACGATTCGCCCGACAGCGCTTCGAGCGGTTCGGGTGGCGGCAACTTGCCCGCCAATTGCGCGAGCGCCTGACCGAACTCCAGTGCCGATGCACGGTCGGCGGCATCGGGTCGACCGGCCTTTTCGATCGGCACCGCAACGGCGCCGATATCGGCGGACACCGGCAGCAGTTTGCCGGCACGATTCGCCAACGTGACCGCGGTTGAGTCGGCGGCGTACGGCACGTCGCCGGTGAGCGTCTCCAACATCGTGAGCGCGAGTGCGTACATGTCGCTGGCGGCGGTCGGTGTGACGTCGGCGGCGAATTCCGGTGCGGCGTAGCGCGCTTGCTCGATGCTCGCCGTACCGACGCCCTTCACCCCGAGCCCAGCCAAACGGGCGCGCGAGTCGGTGGAGACAAACACGTTCGCCGGTCGTACGTCGCCGTGTGCCAACCCCAATTGATGCAGATGGTGCAGTGCACGACACAGGTCAAGCGCCAGTACCACCGCTTGCGACACACTCAGTCGCCTGCCGCGGTCGAGCAATTCGCGCAACGACACGCCGTCGATTCGCTCGGTGACGACGAAGGCGTATCGCGAATCACCGATGACCGCTTCACCCCAATCCAGCGACGACACGAGCACCGAGTGCGAGACGCCGGCGACCGCGAGTAGCTGGCGCTTGAACGACTCCATCGCATCGCCCCCGGCGCCAACCGACACCAGGCGCACGACCACCGAGCGGCTACCACGCAGGTCGGTGGCCTCGTACACGCTGGTGGAATCGGCACCGCCCTTGCGCAGAGCGTCGAGGCGGTACCGAGCAGCGACGATCGCGCCGGCTAACTCAT
>VGBY01000076.1 GCA_016870295.1 Actinomycetota bacterium | reverse complement strand
ATCGCCGTGCGCGATGCGCCACGCGATGCGGTGCGTGAGCACGCGGGTTTTGCCGCTGCCCGCACCTGCATGAACGATGGTGGCGGTTGGTGCGCACGTAACGGCTCGCTTCTGGTCGTCGTCAAGGTCGACGAGCAGCGCTTCTTCGTTCACGGCTGGCAGGCTACGACAGCGGTGTTGCGAGCGAAGCACCGTCGGCGGCCCGCACGCGAATCGCAGGCGATTGACCCGCGGAGGCAGACGAACCGATGATGCCGGCCGCGAGTTGCACATCATCGTCGGCCAGCACCACGATGCAGCCGCCGAATCCTCCGCCTGTCATTCGCACACCGTGCACGCCCGCGACGCGCGAGTAGGCATCAACGGCTTCGTCCATCTGTTTGGTCGATGTTGCGAAGTCGCGACTGAGGCTGTGGTGGCTCGCATACATGAGGCGGCCGGCCTCGCGCACGTCGCCCGCGGTGAGGGCTGCCGCAAACTGACGCACTCGCTCGTTTTCGGTGACCACATGACGCGCGCGCGCCCGCACGACGGGGTCGTCGATGCGAGCAACGGTTTGCTCGTCGGCCAGTCGCAGTGGGCCGACTTCGCGCTCCGCTGCTGCACACTGCGCGACACGGGCCGGATACTCGCTGCCATCCAACGTGCGCGAAGAAATTTCGACCACCCACACCGAGAGCGACTCGGGGATGCGAATCGGCGTCACGTCAAGCGTGTGGCAGTCGATCAGCAGTGCGTGGTCTTTGACTCCGGCGGCCGACGTGAGTTGATCCATGATTCCGCACGGCACCTCGGTGGCGAGATGCTCGGCGCGGCGGCACACGGCCGCAAGCGTTGCAACGTCGGTGTCGATCCCGAAGGCGAGTGCCGCGGCAACTTCGAGCGCTGCACTCGAAGACAACCCGCCACCAATCGGCACGTTGGTCGTGATGCGACCACGAAACCCGTGCGCAGGCAACGAGCGTTCGGCCATCGCCGCGGCGACACCCGCGACATAGCGACCCCAACTGGGGCGCACTGCAGCAGGGTTCGTGGCGGGCAGAGTGAAGCGCACCTCGCCGTCAAAGTCGTCGCTCGTCAGCGACACATCCGTGCTGCGGTCGAACGAGATGGTGGTATCACGATCGATGGCCATCGGGAACACGAGACCGCCGGTGTAATCGGTGTGGTCGCCGATCAGGTTCACGCGACCAGGTGCGCGTGCGACTGATGACACGGCGAAACGCTACCGTGAAGTCATGCCACGAGCGGTTGCAAACAAGTGGGAAACACTGCCGATTGAGATCGAGTACGACACGTTCGGCGACAAGAACAATCCAGCGCTCATCCTCGTCATGGGCTTTGGTGCGCAAATGGTGGCGTGGGATACGAAGTTCGCCCAGATGCTCGCCGATCGCGGCCACTTCGTCGTGCGCTTCGACAATCGTGATGTGGGCTTGTCGACCAAGTTGGATGGCGTGAAGGTCGACGCAAACGCAGTCGTCGCGGCAGCGCTACTCGAGCAACCGCTGCCGCCGGTGCCCTACAACTTGAGCGATATGGCGCAAGACATCGTCGGGTTGATGGATCATCTCAACATTGCAAAGGCACACATCATGGGTGCATCGATGGGCGGAATGATCGCGCAGGTCTTCGCCATCGAACATCCACAGCGCACGGCATCACTCGTCTCGGTGATGTCAATGCCCGGCGAACCCGAGACGATGCAATCAGAGCCCGAGGCGATGACCGCGCTCATGTCGATTCCGCCGTCTGATCGCACCGGCTTCATCGAACACTCGCTCGTCTACCAGGCGTTCCAGTCCAAGAAGTATCGCAACGACGCCCTGTCACGTGCCAACGCGGCGCGCGACTTCGATCGCTCGTTCTATCCGGAGGGTTCGCCACGTCAGATGGCGGCAATTTACGCCAGCGGCCGTCGCACCGAGGCACTGGCCGCTCTGAAGACGCGCACGCTCGTGGTGCACGGCAACGACGACACGTTGATCCCGCCGAGCGCTGGTCAACGGACCGCCGACATCATCCCTGGTGCCGAGATCGTGTTCGTTGATGACATGGGGCATGACATTCCCGAGCCGCTCTGGCCGAAGATTGTCGACACCATCACGCGCTTCACGTTGAAGAAGTAGTCGGCGTGGCAGGCCCGCTGCGCGGCGTGCGCATCCTCGAGATTGCGGGTATCGGGCCCGGACCATTCGCGGCGATGATGCTCGCCGACATGGGGGCAGAAGTAGTACGTGTCGATCGCGTACAGGCGGTGCGCGACGGTGTGAGTGGCGCCCATTGGGATGTGATGTTGCGCGGTCGGCGCAACATTGCACTCGACCTGAAGCAGCCCGAGGGTGCCGAGACGCTGCTCGGGTTGGTGGAGCGCGCCGACGCACTGATCGAAGGCTTCCGCCCCGGCGTGATGGAGCGGCTCGGTGTGGGGCCCGACACGTGTCTTGCGCGCAACCCGAAGTTGGTGTTCGGTCGCATGACCGGCTGGGGGCAGAGCGGCCCGTACGCCAATTCGGCGGGTCACGACATCAACTACATCGCGTTGGCCGGCGCACTCGCGCACTTTGGTCGCGCTGGTGAACCGCCGACACCGCCACTCAACATGGTCGGCGACTTCGGCGGTGGGGGAATGCTGCTTGCCTACGGCGTGGTCTGCGCGCTGCTCGAGGCACAACGCAGCGGCAACGGCCAGGTGGTGGATGCGGCGATGGTCGACGGTTCGGCGGTGTTGATGAGCATGTTCTGGGCGTTCAAGAACATCGGCATGTTCGACGAAAACGCGCGCGGCACCAACCTGCTCGACACTGGCGCACACTTCTACGACGTGTTCGAGTGTCTGGATGGTGAATACGTTTCGATCGGGTCGATCGAGCCGCAGTTCTATGCGCTGCTGCTCGAGAAAACTGGTCTCGCCGATGCGGCGGGCCCCAACGCCGCGGTTCGCAACGCGGGCGAGTTCGCCGGGCAAATGGATCGCACCAAGTGGCCGCAACTAAAACAGCAACTCGCGGCCGTGTTTCGCACAAAGACGCGGGCGCAGTGGAACGAGATCATGGAAGGCACCGATGTGTGTTATGCGCCGGTGTTGCGCATGAGCGAAGCCGCGAAACATCCGCACAACGTGGCACGTCAGACATTCATCGACGTTGCCGGCACCACACAGCCGGCACCGGCGCCCCGCTTTTCGCGCACCGAACCGAGCGCACCGACACCTCCGGCGCACGCGGGCGAACATACGCGGGCGGTGCTGGCGGACTGGGGCTTCGACGCCGCGCGCATCGACCGACTCATCGCGTCGGGTGCGGCGAAGCAAGCGTAGAAACAGGCGTCATCGACTCGTGACCACCATCGTCTTTCTCCACGCGCATCCCGACGACGAATGTTTGATCAGTGGCGGCACGATCGCCAAGTATGCGGCGGCCGGCCACCGCGTGGTGTTGGTGACCGCCACCGATGGGCGTCATGGTGAGCGACCAGCAGGCGTCGAATCCCCCGAGGCACTCCTGGCCCAACGTCGCGAAGAACTCGCGAAGGCGGTCGCCATCCTCGGCATTGCGCGCCACGAGTGGCTCGGCTACGACGACAGCGGGATGACGGGTTGGGGGCAGAACAACGAGCCGCGTGCTTTCATCCGCTCTGCCGTCGACGACGCAGCGGAACGTTTCGCCGGCATCGTGCGGGAAGAACAGCGCACGACCGACAGGCTCGTGCTCGTCGGTTACGACTGGCACGGCAACTACGGGCACCCCGACCATGTGCACGTGCACAAAGTGGTGCGGCGTGCCGCCGAAATCACGGATGTGCGCGACCTGTTTGAAGTCACGCTGAACCGTGACTACTTTGCCGAGCTCTTTGAGTGGTCGAAGACGAACGGCGGCGACAACGACTTCGATCCGCGTGAACCCGCCGACGACGGCAACCCGATGGGTGAGCCCGCGGCGCACATCACGCACCACATCGATGTGAGCGCGCACGTGGATGCCAAGCGTCGCGCGATCGCCGCGCACGCCAGCCAGGCGAGTGACACGGGGTTCGCCACCGAATTGTCCGCCGATTCGTTCTTGCGTGCGTTCGGCACCGAGTGGTTCATCAAAGTTGGCGAGCCGGCGCCGGCGCAGCGCACGACATTGCTCGATTGATGCCGATGATGTCGACGTCGAGCGTGGCCAGCTGATGGCACGCATCTTTCTGGTGCGACACGGCCGCGCCGCCGCGGGGTGGGACACCGCTATGGATCCTCCGCTCGACGACCTCGGTCGCGAACAGTCGGCAGCGACGGCGGCAAAACTCGTGGTGCGTCTGCAAGATTCGAAGTGGAGTCTCACCGATGTCGACGTCGTGACGAGCCCGCTGCTGCGTTGCCGTCAAACCGCCGCTGAGTACGAGCGCGTCACCGGTGCTGTCGCGCGAGTGGAGCCGCGTATCGCCGAGATTCCTTCTCCTGATGGTGTCGACATGGCCGACCGTGTTACATGGTTGCGTCGGGCGATGCAGGGTGCGTGGGCAGAGTTGATCGAACGAGACGGCGACGACTACGCACAGTTTCGCCACGACTTGCTGTCGTGGGCAGTTTCGGTGCGGCGCGACACGATTGCCTTCTCGCACTTCGTTGCGATCAATGCGCTGATTGGTGCCGCCACGGGTGACGACCGGCTCGTGATTCGCAGTGTCGACAACGCGTCGATCACGGTGCTCGGTGTGACGGCAGACGCCGACGGTGGATCTGGTGCGTCGCTGTCACTGCTCGAAGGCGGCGCCGAAGCCAACACGTTGATTCGGTAGATTCGTCGCTTGATGTTCGCCTCGACGCTTTCGGAGTTGCACAACGGTTTTGCCTGGGTGGTCATCATCGGCAACGCGCTGGCCGGCCTGTGGGCGCTCGTGTGCCACAAGGTGGCGTCACTGCGCTCGCGCGCCCTGTGGTGGTTCACCGCACTCGCACAGTTCACGATGTTCGTGCAAGTGGCACTGGGCGTGGCGATGGTGAACATGCAGGGTCTCATGTTTCCGCAGTTCCACGCGTTCTACGGGTTCGTGGGCATCATCGCGATCGCAATCATCTATTCGTACCGCGCACAGTTGAAGTCGCGCGTCTATCTGCTCTA
>VGBY01000075.1 GCA_016870295.1 Actinomycetota bacterium | reverse complement strand
TGCATCAAGTTCTCGAGTGCAGCTTCGACCTCCGCCTCCGTACCCGGATCGAGGTTCGAAGTGGCTTCATCAAGCACGAGCACCGCCGGATCGACGAGTGCCGCGCGACCAAGCGCGACGAGTTGACGCTCTCCTGCCGACAACCGCGTGCCGCGTTCGCGCACCTCCGTGTCGAGGCCTTCCGGCAGTCGGTCGAAGTGGTCGTAGACACCGAGCCGCTGCAACGCTTCATCGACTTGCGCATCGGTGGATTCAATGCGCGCCAGCCGCACGTTGTCGCGGATGGTGCCGTTGAAGAGGAAACCTTCCTGCGGCACCACGACAATCCGCTCACGCAAACTGGCGTGTGTGGCACGACGCAGGTTCATGCCGCCATAGGTGACCGACCCCTGCGACGGGTCGTAGAGCCGAGCCATCAACTTGGCGAGCGTGCTCTTGCCCGCCCCGGTCGGGCCGACGAGGGCGATTCGCTCACCATCGCGCACGACGAGATCAACTGCTTCGAGCGCCGGAGTCGAGCCCCGCGCATACGTGAACGTCACACCAGTCACGGCGAGTTCCCCACGCTTGGGTAGCGCCGTCGCATCGGGGGCTTCATCGACCTCCGGCGTCGCATCGAGAATCGCGAACAGCTTGTGCAGTGCCGCCGCCGCCGACTGCACACCGTTGTAGAGCTGCGACAACTGCTGCACTGGGTCAAAGAGGCTCGACAGCAAGAGAATGAACGCCACCACCGTGCCGAGCGACACGGTGTCGCGGTGCACCAACCAGCCGCCCATCCCCACCACGAGCGAGGTGGCGATGACGCCGGAGAACTCGACGAGCCCGAAGTACCACGTGCTGATGCGAATGCTGCGCACGTGACTATCGAAGAGTGAGCGGTTTGAACGTTCGAATCGCTTGATCTGATGGTCTTCTTGCGCGTAGGCCTGAATCACGCGAACGGCCGCGATGCCCTCCTGCAGCGTGCCGAGATTCTGTCCCACTCGTTCCCGAACGGTGAGGTACGCGGTGTTCGAGTCGCGCTGAAACTTCACCGACGCGATGACGATCACCGGGAACACGATCAACACCACCAGCGTGAGGTGCCACGACAGTGAGAACAGCACCACGAATGCCAGCACCACGAGGAAGCCGCTCGCCAGGAACTGCAGGAGACCCCATTGGATGAGTTCGCCCATGGTTTCGATGTCGGCGGTCATTCGCGCGACGAGCACACCTGCCTTGTTGCGGTCGTAGAACTCCATCGACTGGCGTTGCATCGCAGCAAACACTTTCAGGCGGAGTTCACGCAAGAAGGCCTCACCCGTGCGGTTCAAGAACACGTATTGCATACGCCCGAAGAGATACGCCAATGCGGTGATCGCCAGATACAGACCGACCGACAGATTCAGTTCGAACAAGTCGCGGGCGCGAATTCCCGCATCAATGCCGTGTCGCACGAGGATCGGCGCTGCGAGTGTGGCGCTCGTCGTGACCACCACGCAACCAAGCGCGGCGTACGCCGTGCGTTTGAACGGCGCTGCCATTCGCAGCACCCTGCGCATCACGATTCGTGTTTGCGACTTGTCGAGCTGGTCTTCGGGCGCGACGCCACCACCCATCTGAAACACTCAGTTACCTCCGGCGACCGGCACGCTGGCGGTGCGTGACGCGACTTCGGCGGCCACGGTTTCGTCGTCGCGCGTCGCCCACGCGGCGAGCACCTCGCGATATCGCTCGCTCGACTCGAGGAGTTCACGGTGTTGGCCGGATGCGGCAACACGACCTTCGTCGATCAGCACGATGCGATCCGCCAAGGCGATCGTGCCTGGTCGGTGGGCAATCACGATCGTGGTGCGACCGGCCATCACGGTGCGCATCGCGTCACGAATCTCGTGTTCCTTCGTAGGGTCGACCGCACTCGTCGCGTCGTCGAGCACCAACACCCGCGGGTCGGCAACAATTGCACGCGCGATAGCAACGCGCTGACGCTGCCCACCGCTCAACGAGAATCCGCGTTCACCGATTTGCGTGTCGTATCCCTGTGGCAACCGCAGGATGAACTCGTGCGCGCCAGACAGTCGGGCGGCGCGCTCGACCGTCGTTTGATCGGCGTCGGGTTTCGCGAAGGCGATGTTGTTGCGCACCGTGTCGTTGAAGAGGAACGTCTCTTCGAACACGACACCGACGTTGCGCCGCAGGTCTTGCACATTCAAGCGCCGTAGGTCGATGCCGTCGAGCGTGATACGGCCCTGCGCGACGTCGTAGAAGCGCAGTAACAGACGCACGATGGTGCTCTTGCCCGAGCCGGTTGCTCCGACCAGCGCCACCGACTCCCCTGGCGCGATCGAGAGTTGTAGTCCACGCAGAATCTGGTGGTCGTCGCCGTACCCAAAGTGCACGTCTTCAAACACCACTGCACCGACCGCCGAGTTCGCGGTTCGCATCGGCAACGACTTTGCGCGCTCCGGTGTGCGCACGGCAGGTTCGGTCGACAACACCTCATGCACTCGCACCAGTGCCGCCGCCGCACGTTGCCCGAGCGCCACCATCATCCCGATGTTGCGCAACGGCCAGACCAGCATCGTGAGATACACGTTGAACGCGACAAGGTCGCCGATGGTCATGTCACCATTCACCACTCGGTGACCGCCGTAACCGAGCACGGCAATCAGCCCCAGCGACGGCAACAAGTCGATTGCGGGCAGGAAGCGGCTACGAATGCTTGCCGCCTTCAACGAAACTTGCCGGATGTCGTCGGCTTCCTTGCGTAGTTTGTCGAATTGCACGCGCTCGGTGCCGAGGCCCTTCACCACACGCACGCCCGAGACGCTCTCTTCTACGACGCTTGCCAACTGTGCTTGTTCGTTCTGCACGGCCAGCACTGCGGGGTGAATGCGTGAAGAGAACCGTCGCGACGCCACGTTGATGAACGGCAATGGGGCAAGTGCGACCACGGCGAGTCGCCAATCCGTCGCCGCCAGAATGAGCGTTACCGCCACCAACTGCGCCAGGTTGCTGAGAGTGATCGGAATCATCACGACGAACTGTTGCACCTGCTGCAGGTCGCTCGACGCCCGACTCATCAGTTGACCGGTCTGGGTTCGGTCGTGATAGCCCACATGCAGGCGCTGGATGTGTGCGTAGATGCGTTCACGCAGCACGGTCTCGGTCCACCGACTCTCGCGAAACGCGAGATAACGACGACCGGCAGTGAGCAAACCGGTGGCGAGACCTGCCACCGCGATGAACACCGACCACCCAAGGAGCGGACCGTTCTTCTCGATGCCGTTGTCGATCGCCACCTTCGTCAATTGCGGTACCGCAACTTTCGCCGCGGTCCACGTAACGCCGATGGCCACACCCAACACGAGGGCCCGCTTTTGTTCAGTGAGGGTTTGCCACAGCAACTGCCAACCAAGATTGCGTTGGGCGCGAGCCTGCTCCTCCGCTTCGCCTTTGGCGCTGGCCGCTGCGTCTGGGTCGAGGGTGACGACCTTGACTTCGCCCGTGGGATCGGCCGTCACGTCGCCGACGGTGCCAATGATTCGACGGCACTCCAGAAATCAACGGCGGGATCAAACGCCAGGATCGCCAGTGACGAAGTGTTCACACCATTCGCGAAGTAGCGATCGATCTTCGCACGGCACTCGGCCGGCGAGCCGTGCACCACGAGATCATCCACCACCGAGTCGGGTATCGCCGCCAGCGCTGCTTTGCGGTCGCCCGCCTTCCACGCGTCCCACATCCCTGCAAGTGCGTCACCGCGACCGAGCCATCGATGAAACTCGGCATAGACGGGCACGTTGAGATATGCAGCGATTGCAAAACGCGCACCAGCGCGCACGACATCTGCGTTCTCGCTTGGGCACACGAAGATCCGCGCCACGATTTCCTTCGTTGCGGGGTCGGCACCGGCCTTCGTGGCTGCATCATGCACCACTTTGGTGACCGTGCGCACATCGTCGGGTGACAGCCAGTTGATGATCGCACCGTCCGCCTCGCGACCAGCCAAACGCAACATTCCCTCGCGCAACGCCGCCACGAGAAGTGGTGGTTTCACCTCGGGTCGCACGCCGAGTCGAAAACCTTCGACCTTGAAGGTGTCGTACTGCTTCGTTACCTTCTCGCCCGACAATGCATCGCGGAGGAATCGCACCACATCGCGCGTCTTCTTGTACGGCTCGACGAAGGGGATGCCGTTCCAGCGTTCGATGATCACATTGCTCGACGACCCGATGCCGATGGCAAATCGCCCGGGTGCGGCATCGGCAAGCGACGCAACGCTTTGGGCGAACAACGCCGGGCTGCGCGTGTACGCCGGCACGATTGCCGTGCCCAGACGAAGACGCGGCTCCCACGCAGCGGCGAGCGCAAGCGGAGTGAACGCATCGGATGCGTCGGCCTCTGCCGACCAGATGTCGGAGTACCCGAGGTCGGCGAGTTGGCGCAGTTGTTTTTCGTGTGCGTGCAAATGCCCGGGCAGCGGCACGGTCATTCCGTCACGGCGCAGCACGGGCTAATTCTTCCACTTTCGGGCGATACAACTCTGACTGGCGGTGGCGAGCAACGAGCCGTCTTGCGCAAACATCTGAATCGTGCCGTGGGCAAAACCACGCTGCACCGACTCGACCTGAATGTCGAGCAATACCCAATCGGTGGGCACGAGCCGCGCAAAACGAACGGTGTTGTCGAGACTGTTGCCGCCAGCCCGCAGTCCGAGCGCCTGACCGGCTGCCATCGGCACGAAGTCGCCGAGAATGCCGAGGGCTGGCGCATCAAGACCATCAACGAGCGACTTGATGCGCACCCACATGATTGTGCGACCGTCACTCGGCGTGCCGTCAAGTTCCTCGAGGTCGCGACCCTTCGCGATGCGCATGTCGAGTGCTTCCATGATCGAGTTTGCGTGCGCCGCCCGCAGCGTGCGCGGTCGCGATTTGTCGGGTGGCACCGTCGACGGCATCTGCACGAACTGACCACTCGCATCGAAGTCGCGATCACCGAGCGCCGCGTTCACGGTGAGCACCTCGCGGTCACCAACGCGACACACCGCGCGACCTTGTGTGACACTGCTCCCCTCCACCGCCACGGTCACATCAATGTCGAGTCGTTCACCAAGTCGCGCATAAGAGAGGTATTGCGCAGTCGCCCACGTGCACGGCCGCTTCGTCACCGCCTCCAGTGCGGCGATACCAGAACCAAGACCTGCCCCGCCGAACAAGAAACTGCCGCTCGTCGCCAACCGCGGCACCACATC
>VGBY01000074.1 GCA_016870295.1 Actinomycetota bacterium | reverse complement strand
GCTGCAGTCAGCGACGTGAAATGGAATCGCTATCCCGATCGCGCGGCCCGCGAGTTGCGCGCCGCAATCGGAGCACTGCACAGTGTGGGGCCAGAAAACGTCTTCGTCGCCAACGGCAGCAACGAAGTGCTGCAGGCGGTACTACTTGCATATTCCGGCGCGGGTCGCACCGTCGCCACATTCGAGCCCACCTACCAGTTGCACTCCCACATCGCCCGCATCGCCGGAGCCACGGTGGTGAACGGAAAGCGCAACCCCGACTTCACGCTCGACGTCAGCGAAGTGCGACGCGTCTGCACAGAGTTCGCACCGAGCGTCACGTTTCTTTGTTCGCCGAACAACCCCACGGGCATGGCCGAAGATCCTGCCGTAGTGAAAGCGACCGTCGAACATGCACCAGGCGTCGTTGTGGTCGACGAGGCGTATGCGCAGTTCTCACCGCACACCGCGCTCGATTACGTGAGCGAGGGGTCGAAAGTTGCGGTGAGTCGTACGTTCTCCAAGACATGGTCGATGGCGGCCGCTCGACTCGGCTACCTCGTCGCGCCGAAGTGGATGATCAGCGATCTGGAAATCGTCACGCTGCCGTACCACCTCGACGCGATGAAGCAACGCGCCGGTCTGCTCGCCTTGCAGCACATCGGCCACATGGAAGCCGGCGTCAAGACGGTGGTGGCGGAGCGCGAGCGACTGCTGGCAGCGATGCGCAGCCTGCCGCTCACCGTGTGGCCGAGCCAGGCCAACTTCATCCTGTTTCGACCCACGCAGGTCGCGGGGCGCGCCGCGTGGCAGGCGATGCTCGACGCCGGAGTCTTGGTGCGTGACTGCTCATCGTGGGACGGGTTGACCGATTGTCTGCGGGTCACCGTGGGTACGACCGTCGAAAACGACGCCTTCCTCAGCGCGTTGCGCGGCGCGGTTACGGCGCGAGACTAGAACCATGACCCGTTCGGCCCGCCGCTCGCGCGCGACCAAGGAGACGTCGGTTGATGTAATCATCGACCTCGATGGTCCGGCCGCGACCAGCGTCGACACCGGCATTCCGTTCTTTGATCACATGCTCGATCAATTGGGCAAGCACGGCGGTTTTCGTCTCGAGGTGCGCGCCAAGGGCGACTTGCACATCGACACGCACCACACGATTGAAGACGTATCTATAGCGCTCGGCGAGGCCTTCCGCGAAGCGCTCGGCGACAAGGCCGGAATTCGACGCTTTGCGAGTGGCGCGTTTCCACTCGACGAAGCGCTGATCGATGTGGCGCTCGACCTGAGTGGTCGCCCGTTCGTCGCGTGGGACGTGTCGCTGCCCGAGTGCCTACCGCTCGGCAGCCCGCCGTTTGATCCGCAACTCGCCGAGCACGCGGTGTCGTCGTTCGCCAATGCGGCTGCCATCACGCTGCACGTGCGCAAGCGCACCGGCACGAACGTGCACCACATCATCGAGGCGACGTTCAAGGGTCTCGCGCGGTGCTTGCGCGATGCCGTCCGTGTCGAGTCGTCAGGAGTGCCCTCCACCAAGGGAACGCTCTGATGCCGACACCGCTCATCGCGGTGCTCGACTACGGCATCGGCAACCTGCGTTCGGCGCAAAAGGCGCTGCAAAAGGTCGGCGCTGACGCGCGACTCACGAACGACGCGTCGTTGATCCGCGATGCGCACGCGGCGGTGCTGCCCGGCGTCGGCAACTTTGGTGCCTGCATGAACGCCGTTCGCGAGAGTGGAATGGAAGATCTCGTGCACGAGCGCGTTGATGGCGGCGCGCCGTTCCTGGGAATCTGCGTCGGTATGCAGATGCTGTTTGATTCGAGCGAAGAAAGCCCGGGTGTGGCGGGGCTCGGTGTCGTGAGTGGGGCGGTGCGGTATCTACCCGACACGGTGAAGCGCCCGCAAATGCAGTGGAACCGCCTCTCGTTGCGCGGCAGCGACCCGCTGTTCGCTGGTTTGCCCGCCGAGTCGTGGATGTATTTCGTGCACTCGCTGCACTGCGTGCCGAGTGACTCGTCGCATGTGGCTGCCACCACCGACTACGGCTGTGAAGTCACCGCCGCGGTGCGACGCAACAACGTGTTCGCGGTGCAGTTCCACCCGGAGAAGTCGGCCGCCGACGGGCTCGCCTTGTTGCGCAACTTCGTGAATGCAGCCGGGCGCTGACGTGCACCTGTACCCGGCCATCGACCTGCGTCGGGGTCGTGTCGTGCGACTCGAGCAGGGCGACTTTGCTCGCGAGCGCGTCTACGGCGACGACCCGCTGCAAGTGGCGCGGCAATTTGCCGACGCCGGCGCCACATGGGTGCACATCGTCGACCTCGATGCAGCCAAGGGTGACGGCAACAATCGCGAAGTGGTGTCGCGCATCGCTTCTGCGCTCGGGGCGTCGGTGCAGATTCAAACTGGGGGAGGCGTGCGCAGCCTCGACGATGCCCAACAGCTCGCCGATGCAGGCGTCGCGCGAGTGGTGATGGGTTCGGCTGCAGTGCGTGAACCCGATCTCGTCGATGCGGTATCGCGCGTCGTCAGCGTGGCAGTGGGGCTCGACCACCGCAACGGCGAAGTGGCGACCGACGGATGGCTGCGCGGCTCCACACTCACGTTGCATGCCGCCGTGGCGAACTACCCGGCCGCCAGCGCCTTTGTGATCACGGATATCTCGCGTGACGGCATGCTCGCCGGCCCCGACATCGATGGATTGCAAGAAGTTGCATCACTCACCACGACGCCGGTGATCGCCAGCGGTGGTGTCGCCGAGCTGAACGACCTCAGGGCACTGCGTGACGTGCGCATCGGCGGTTCATCGCCGTCTGATACCAGCCGCACACTTGGTGGCGTGATCGTCGGCAAGGCCATCTACGAAGGTCGGTTCACCGTTGCTGACGCATTGAAGGTGTTGCGCGCATGACATACGCCAGGGTCATCCCGTGTCTCGATGTGACGAATGGTCGCGTCGTAAAGGGCGTGAACTTCGTCGGCTTACGCGACGCCGGCGACCCTGTGGAGCTCGCCATTCGATACGACACCGAGGGAGCCGATGAGGTGGTCTTTCTCGATATCACGGCGTCCAGCGACAAGCGCAACACGATGGTCGACGTTGTTGCGCGTGCCGCCGAGCAACTGTTCATCCCGCTCACGGTGGGCGGCGGAGTGCGCGAGGCCGCTTCGGCGCGCGAACTGCTGCGCGCGGGTGCCGACAAGGTGAGTGTCAACACTGCTGCCGTGCAGCGCCCGGAGTTGATTCGGGAGATCGCCGCAGATTTCGGCAACCAGTGTGTGGTGTGTGCGATCGACGCCAAACACGTCGATGCCTCGCGCTACGAAGTATTCGTCAACGGCGGCCGCACTCCCACCGGTATCGATGCGCGCGAGTGGGCCCAACGGGCCGTCGCACTGGGTGCGGGGGAAATCCTCCTCACCTCGATGGATCGCGACGGCACACGCAACGGATTCGACCTGCAACTCACCCGCACGATCGTCGACTCGGTCGATGTTCCGGTGATCGCCAGCGGCGGCGTCGGCACGCTCGACCATCTGGCGGATGGTGTGCTCGTTGGCGGGGCAGATGCGGTGTTGGCTGCCTCAATCTTCCACTTTGGCGAGTTCACGGTGGCGCAGGCGAAGACCGCGATGGCGGCGCGCGGTGTGCGCGTGCGCCCGGCACGCTGAGCGCGAATGCCTCAGTAGCCTGACCCAAATGTCGGGCGACGAAAAACTTCCGATCAAGATGTTGAATGACCGGTTGTTGGTGCGCATCCCGTCGGCCGACGGTGAAAGGCGCTCGTCGGGTGGCATCTTGATCCCCGCGACGGCGCAAGTGGCAAAGCGACTCGTGTGGGCGGAGGTCGTGGCGCTCGGACAGAGTGTGCGCGCGGCCGAAGTCGGCGATCGCGTGCTCTTCAGCCCCGACGACCGCTACGAGGTTGAAGTCGGTGGTGTCGACTACATCATGTTGCGCGAGCGCGACCTGCACGCCGTAGCTGCTTCGCGCATCGAGGCGAGCACCGGTCTCTACCTCTGAGGTCGCCGGTGCGCATTTCGCCGAGCCGCGATGAATTCGTAGCACTTGCGGCATCGCACGGCGTAGTGCCCGTATGGACGGAAGTTCTCGCCGACCGGCACACTCCCGTCGGCGCCTTTCTCGCCCTCGTCGGTGACGAGCCCGGGTTCCTGCTCGAATCAGTGGAGCACGGCGAACGCTGGGCCCGCTTCAGTTTCGTCGGATGCCGATCGCGCGCCGAACTTTCGCTCATCGACGGCGAAGTGCGCGTGACAGGCGCCGTGCCCGCATCGGTGCCGCGCGACAGGGGCTTTCTCGCCGCGCTCGAGGCGATGCTCGAGGCGCATCGTGCACCAGTGATCGCCGAGTTGCCGCCATTGCAAGGGGGCATGATCGGCCACATCGGTTACGACATCGTGCGCGAAGTCGAACGCTTGCCCGATGCGCCACACGACGACCGGGGAATCCCCGCGGCAATCATGTCGATGATCGGTTCACTCGCTGCCTTCGACCATTGGCGGCAGCGCGCCTACCTGATTGAAAGTGTTCCCACGCTCGGCTTGAATACGGCCGAGCTCGATGCCGCCTACGACCGCGCCGCCGTTGCCGTGCAGCGCATGGCCGATGACCTTGCCCGCGCCACACCAGGCGACTCGGTCGCACCGCCACTCGGCACCGATACGCCCATTGCGGCGCCGTCATCGATGTCGAAGGGCAAGTATCAAGACGCCGTGCGTGTGGCGAAGGAGCACATCCTCGCCGGCGACATCTTCCAAGTGGTGTTGTCACAACGATTCGACGTGCAACTCGACGCCGACCCGTTCGACTTCTATCGCGTGCTGCGACAAGTGAACCCGAGTCCGTACATGTACTTCGTTCGCCACGATGCACTCACGATTGCCGGCAGTTCGCCAGAGCCACTCGTGCAGGTGCGCGATGGTCGGGTGACGAGCCGACCGATCGCCGGCACGCGCAAGCGCGGTCGCGACGACGAACACGATCGGCGGTTGGCCGGAGAACTGAAGGAAAACCCGAAGGAGCGCGCCGAGCACGTGATGCTGGTCGATTTGGCGCGCAACGACGTGGGGCGCGTGGCGAAGTTTGGCACCGTGAAGGTTGATGAACTGATGACACTCGAGCGCTACAGCCACGTGATGCACCTCACCTCGCAGGTGTCGGGGGAGTTGCGCGACGGTCTCGGCCCCATCGACGTATTGCGCGCCACGCTGCCGGCCGGCACGGTGAGTGGTGCGCCCAAGGTGCGCGCCATGCAGATCATCGAC
>VGBY01000073.1 GCA_016870295.1 Actinomycetota bacterium | reverse complement strand
CGGCGTGAACGAGGCATTGGCGGCACGACGCAACTCGGTGGTCGCGATCTCGCCGATCATCGGTGGTGCAGCACTGAAAGGCCCGGCCGACCGCATGCTGCGTGAACTCGGCATGGAAGCAACGGCGCTCGGAGTCGCACGGTTGTACTCCGACATTTGCGGAACGCTCGTCATCGACAGCGTTGATGCCTCACTGGCGCCCGCGATTGAAGCGCTCGGTATGCGCTGTATCGTCACCGACACGGTCATGAAATCCGACGACATCGCCCGCGCACTGGCCGAGACGGTCACGAGTCTGGTTCGCCGATGACGAAACTTACGGCGTGGGGCGTGACGGGCATTCCGGAGGTGAAGCCAGGTGACCAGCTCGGCGACATCATCGTCGATGCGTGTCGCGCTGCGCCGAATGGCCCGCTGCGTGATCGCGATGTGCTGGTGGTGACACAAAAGGTGGTGAGCAAGGCAGAAGGGCGCCTCGTCACAATCGATGCCAACGACCCGCTCAGCCACAAACAGTTGGTGGAGGACGAAGCCGTGCGCGTGGTGCGCCGACGTGGCGACCTCATCATCACCGAAACCGAACACGGTTTCGTGTGCGCCAACAGTGGTGTGGATTTGTCGAACGTTGAACGCGGCCAAGCGGCGCTGTTGCCCAAGGACTCCGATCGTTCGGCACGACGAATTCGCGACATCGTGCGGGCTCGTCTCGGCGTCGAGGTGGGCGTGATCGTGAGCGACACGTTCGGGCGGGCATGGCGCAAAGGGCTGACCGACGTGGCAATCGGCGTTGCGGGCATTGCTGCCGTCGTCGACCTGCGCGGCACACCCGACGCGCTCGGTCGCGTGATGCAAGTGACGGAGGTGGCCGTTGCCGATGAGTTGGCGAGCGCCGCGGAACTCGTGATGGGTAAGTCGACGGGCATTCCGGTGGCGGTGGTGCGCGGAGCGGAAGCCGCGTGGTTTCGCGAATCGTCCGTCGGTGAATTGATCAGACCGCCGCAAGAAGACTTGTTCCGCTAGTCGCGGACGAGTTGATGCGCGCTAGTCGCGTACGAGTTGATGCGCGCTAGCCGCGGGCGACTACCGCGTCGCGCACGACTGCGCCGGCCGCAACGTCCCCCATTACCGACGAGGCGGACACCTGCGCGCCAGCGCCGACGACAGCACCGGGGAAGATGACCGAATCCGTCACCGTTGCGCCTTCGTTGATCGTGGCGGCTGCGCCAACCACGCTGTTGCGCACCGTGGCTGATGCATCCACGTTCGCGCTGCGATGCACGGCGTCTTCGCGATCACGACGACGGCCACCTACAAGATCGAGATTTGCTCGCCGATACGAATCGGGGCGCCCGGCATCGAGCCAGTAATCGTCGGTCGGTAATGCAAACAGCGTTCCGCAGCGGGCGAGCTCCGGGAATGTGGCGCGCTCCACCGAGAGCGGTGCGTCACCGGGCATGATGTCGAGCACATCGGGCTCGAACACGTACGTGCCGGCGTTGACATGGCGGCTCGTCGTCGTGCCGGGTGCGGGCTTTTCGACGAAACCAGCGACACGGCCGTCAGCATCATGCTCGACCACGCCGAACTGCGATGGATCATCGACGGGCGTGAGATGAATCGTCGCCTGACCACCACGTTGCACGTTCATCTTGTGGCGTCGCACGAGGTCGGCCGCCGCGAGATCGGTGACGATGTCGCCGTTGGCAACGACGAATGTCTCGCCGCGTTGGTGGATGCCCGCGGCGCGCGCCGCAAAACCGATCGCGCCGGCAGTGTCAAGTGGAGAATCCTCGATGGCGTACGAGAGTCGTACACCGGCACATTGCGAATCGGGGAACGCCCGCATGAACGGCTCCGGCTTGAACCCGAGTGCCAACACCGCGTCCTTCACGCCGCCACGCGCCAGGTGCGTGAGCAACCACTCCAAAATCGTGCGCTGCCCGAGCGGCAACAACGGCTTGGGCACCGTGTTCGTGAGCGGACGCAGACGAGTGCCGAAACCACCGACGAGAACTACGGCATGCATGCCGCGCGCGGCTTACTCGCCCGAGTTGACGAGCAGCGAGACTTCGCTGGCTGCGGGCGGCTGGTCGACTTCGGTGCCATCCGGTGCAAACACCAATGCGATGGCCAGACCGTTGTTGTTCAAACGCACTGAATCGAGGTTGGCGATCGATGTCTTGCGCGTCGGGTCGGTGCCTTCGACATCCCACGTGTCGACGAACAGTGATCCGCCCTTGCCGTCACAGGCATCCGCAGATTCGGTGAGGGTTGCGCCATCGTTGATCGAGGCCGGGAACGTGACGGCGTCATTGGTGACCTTGATGGAGTACAAGTCGAGCACCGCCGACAACCGTGCACGACGTTGCCCGCTCAACACCTGTGGCTGCCATTCGACGACGCCGCTCTGGCCCGATACCAACGCGGCACCTTCGCGCACTTCAGCGAGATCGGTCGGCACCACCGAGTCAGGCAGTGAGATGTACTCGTCGCACACATAGACACCAAACGAGAGATAGTAAGTGGCGTTCGTGATGTCGGCGGCGGTGCGGTCTTGCGTGGTTTGGCGGGCATAGGCAATCAGCGCTGCACCGAGCGCGAGCACGACGATGATGATCGTCGGAAACAGCGAACCGCCGCGCAGGCGAATACCGCGTGGACCGCGGGTCTTGCTCTTCTCGGCGAGGCGGGCGATTTTCTTGGCGGACGACGTCACGAGTCGCTCAGGCTATCGGGCACGAGCCGCACATAGGACTCCGCCGCATGGCGCGCCGAGGGATGACGCTCGATGAAGGTTCGACCGTTGCTGCCGAGCGTCGTACGCCGTGTCGCATCGTTGGCAAGATCGGCAAGTGCGGAAACCAACGCATCGACATCGTCGGGTTGCACGCACACGCCGGCGTTGGCCTGTGTGATGAGACGTTCAATTTGCGTGCCGCGGTCGACCGCGGCGACCACGCAGCGGCCGGCGGCGAGAATCGAATACGTCTTGGATGGCACGCTCACCTCAGCGAGCCCGGCGCGCAGCGGCACGACATGAATGTCGGCGCTCGCCAGCACCTCGGCGAGACGAACCTCGGGCTGATAGTCACCAAAGTGCACATTCGCTAGATCACGCGACAGATCTTTCACGTGCGCGAGTGCGGCTCCAGCACCGTTGATGACGAATGAAATCTGTGGCAGCCGACGGGCGGCGGCAATCAACGTGTCGAGCGACTGCGAGAAGCCGACATTACCGGCGTACATCACGACGACTTCGTCACCGAGACCCAGTTCACGACGATACGTGGTGTGACGATCAAGTGGCGCGACGCGTTGCGTGTTGACGAAGTTTTCGATCACGTGCACGCGGTCAGCAAAGCCCACCGGCAACTTGGCGCGAACGTTGCGCTGCAGGTCGCTCGAGAGCACCGCAACTGCGGATGCACGTTGGTAGGTGAATCGTTCCAACCTTGACGCGAGTGAAATCAACACTCTGCTCTTCACGGCGCCCGTCTTGATGACGGCATCGGGGAAGACATCTTGCACGTTGAAGATCAACCGTGTACGACGCCCGACCGCGGCGAGCCAGCCGACAATGCCGAGCGTGAGTGGTGGTGACATCGCGATGACGGCATCGACGCGCGCGCGCCGACTGTTTGGCCGCCCCACGACAAGCCGACTGTTGGGCCGACCCACGATGAGTGCACAGATTCCCGCGATTGAACTGAACAACATGAAGGCAAAGGCGCGCGCCACCAGATTCGACTTCGACTTCGCGGGGAACGGATGCACGCGCGTAATCGAGCCCCACGCGGTGCGCTCGCGACGAACCAACCGGCCGCGCCAACCCTGCTCCACACGGTGGTCGCGATACCACGGCAAGGCAGTGATGACGTGAACCTCATGACCGAGTGCGACCCACTCGTCGACGAGTTGCGTCATCACCCGGCCGGTCGGGGCGATATCTGGCGCAAAGTGCGGGCACAGCACGATGAAGCGGCGACGTTTCGTGCCGGCGGATCCCGAGTTAGGCGTGATGGGCGTGGAGGGCTCGCGAGTCATGCGGTGCCGCCCTGCAGGATGTGCCGATACGCGGCATCGAGATCACGACCGGAGTCGATGAGGCGAAACTCGTTCGCGCGTTCGCGCCCGCGCCGCACCCAATCATTGCGATTCGCCACCGAGTTGTCGATGGCGTGCACCCACGCCGACAGATCGAGGGTTACGACTTGTCCGGCGTTGCCCACTACTTCCGGCAGGGCCGCTGCATCAGAAGTAATCACCGGAGTGCCGAGCGCCATCGCTTCGATCACGGGTGCACCAAAACCTTCGTACGCGCTCGGGAAGACGAGCGCGGCCGACATCGCGAGCAGACCATCGCGATCGGCGTCACTCAGGCGCCCCACGAGTTTCACGCGATCCTCCAGCCGATTGCTGGCAATGCGACGCAGCAATGTCTCGTGCGCACGACCGGCGGTGCCGGCGCAGACGAGTTGCACATCTTGATTGCGAAGCGGACCGGCGAGGAGATCGCAGAGGAAGTCGTGGTTCTTGTGCGGGTGGGTGACGGCCGGATACGCGAGTATGCGCGCAGCGGTGAGGCCATAGCGCGAGCGAAGTTCGGCCTCACTCGTACGCCCACCGCCGATCGTCGGCTCGACACCATGCCGCACGACGCTGACGTTCTCACTCGGCACCGCGAGACGCTCGATCACGGTGCGACGCACGTACTCACTCGGCACCGCGATGTGCGTGGCGCGACGCACCGACACCGGCAGGCGCGACGAGAGATAACGCAACTTCGTGCGTGAGAAGTATTCGGGGTACACGAGGTATTGCAGGTCGTGAATCGTGAGCAGCGTGGGCTGCGGGCTACGCGGAGGAATCGTGCCGCCTCCGTGGTGCACGACGTCGGCATTCTGCGCCCGAGCCGCCAACCACGTTGCTTCACGCATGACGCGCAGTGGTCGCACTGCTTGCGATGACGAAGACTCATGCACGTGCGCTGCTCGCGCGAGGTGCGGATGCGCCAGCGCAAACCCGCGGGGCGCAAATAATTGCAGTTCAATCTCCTTGCCGGCGACCTCGTTGAGTCCTGCCAGTTGGCGCACGAGATATTGCTCCGAGCCGCCGACGCGACCCGGGCGGCACCACAGCAGATTCACCGCAATGCGCTTCATGACGAACAACTGCCCACTACGAGTCGTTTCATGATCGTGCACCGATCTGCACGGCATCGCGATAGGCGCGAACGACGAGACTTGCAGTGCTTTCCCACGAGGCACCCTTGGCGCGCTCGAGCCCGAGTTGCGACAGTTCGCTGCGGCGCGC
>VGBY01000072.1 GCA_016870295.1 Actinomycetota bacterium | reverse complement strand
TCGTTGATGTCGGCCAGCACGAAGGCGTCAAAGAAGGTGCGGGTTTCGGCGATTGACGCCATGCTTGCCCCGACTCCGCCGGCTCCGACGACGAGAATGCGACTCACGGGTTGGGGTTCCTTACAGACAGCGGATGCGAGGGCATCCGAGGACTCTCAGGCTACCAACGCTCCCCTCGCAGTTCGTGCGCTAGTTCACGAGCTGATACGTGAGCGTTGGTATGCCTTTACTTCTCGCCCGGAAAGCAATAGGTGATGTCACTGAATTTGTCTTTGGCGAATACATACATCAATCGCAACGGTTCGTCACCGACGTTGTATGCAACATGTTCGGCATTCGGCGGAATCCACACTGCGTCGCCTGATGCGATTGGATGCGTCGTTCCGTCAACGAACACTTCACCATTTCCAGAGATGATGTAGTACACCTCTGCCGGCGCATGTGTGTGACCACGCGGAGGTTTGCCAGCGCCAACGGGCACCTCGGCGATGCCGACCACCAATTCCGATGTTGGCATCGTGTCGCCGCCGATCAACTCCCACCACCGCACGCTGCCGCGCATCGCACTGTTCCACTCGTGTTGCGGTACCTCACCAACACGGCGAATGACTGGCTCGGCCACGGTTGCCACCGTAGCGAGCCGACATTGCCACGAGCCAAATTCGAAGCACTTGCGTTCGCCACTACTGTCGGGGCGTGGACCTCAACGGCACTCGCGTACTCGTCACTGGCGCGTCACGCGGCATCGGCGAGGCCATTGCCCGCGAAGCCGCATCGCGCGGGGCGAAGGTGATCGGCGTCGCCCGCAGCGCGACTGCACTCAACGGCGTGATGCAGTCGGTCGGCGGGGTTGCGTTCCCCTGTGACTTGTCGGTGGAGTCTGAGCGAGCTGACCTCGTCGCACGACTCGAGGCGATTCACGGGCCGATTGATCTTGTCATCAACAACGCGGGGGTCGATGACACACGGATGTTCGCCCAAACTTCGGCACTCGACGTGCAACGAGTGATCACGCTCAACCAGATCGTGCCGATTGAACTGATGCGCCAAGCCGTGCCACTCATGCGCTCACGGGGCAAGGGCCACGTGGTGAACATCTCGTCGCTCGCCGCCGCTGGCGGATTTGCCGGCATGACGCTCTACTGCTCGTCGAAGGCCGGGCTCTCCGGGTTTCACCGCGTATTGCGACACGAACTGAAGGGCTCGCCCGTCGGGCTCACCATCGTGGAGATTGGGCCGATCCCCACCGACATGCTCGCCAACGTAAAGGGACTGCGCGCCCCCGAGCAGATGTTCTCGCGCCTCCGTCGCCTGCAACTATTACCCGAGGTGCCGCGTGAGCGCGTGGCGCGGGCGGTGTGCAACGCCGTCGAACGCGGCACCGCCAACGTGTGCCTACCGAAACGGGCGAAAATCTACCCAGTGCTCGTCGGGCTGCCACAGCAGATCGTGAATCTGCTGACCTCAAGCGTCAAGCGCTGACGCACACGAAGACGTCGGGCCCATCGCCGGATAGAACGCGGTGGATTGCGCATCGGTAGCGTGATTTCATGAGTTTGTGCGTCGTTGGCGACTTCGCGTGGGACGTGCTCATCCGCACCAACAATGAGGTGTTGAAAGGCGGCGACTCGTTCGGCGAAGTGATGCTCACCCCCGGCGGTAGTGCTGCAAACGTTGCCGTGTGGGCCCGCCGTTGTGGACTCGACACCCACTTCATCGGCAAAATCGGTCGTGACCGGCTCGGCGACCTCGCCCGCGAAGACCTCGATCATGAGGGCGTAACGCATTATTTCGTCCACACCGACGCCCACCTCACCGGCAGCGTCGCCGTGTTCGTCGACCAGACCGGCGAACGCAGCATGGTGTCGGGGCGTGGTGCCGACTTCTTCTTGTTGCCACAAGAGTTACCCAAATCAATCATCAACCGCACCCGCCATTTGCACCTGACGGCGTGGTCGTTCTTCACCGACCCGCCGCGCACTGCGGCACGACTCGCCGCCGAGATTGCGCGCGCGGGCGGCAACGTGATCTCTTTCGATCCGGCATCATTCCAGATGATCGAGGACATGGGTGTCGCCACCTTCTGGTCGTTCGTGAAGGATCTCGGCATCAATGTGTTTCTCCCCAATTATGAGGAGGGTCGGGCGCTCACCAATCTGCTCGACCCGAGCGATATCGCCACCGCTCTCGCAGACAAGTTGTCGGGGGCCACGATCATCCTTAAGCTCGACGCCGACGGCGCACTCGTGCACCACGATGGGGAGCAAACATCGATTCTTCCCGCCACGAACAACCTGGTGGATGCGACCGGGGCCGGTGACTCGTTCGCTGGCGCCTATCTCGCGCACTTCGCCAAACACGGATCCGTGGTCGAGGCGGCGCGCTTCGCCACGCGAATTGCCGCATGGGTGATCGAGCATCTTGGTGCTCGACCGGCAAGCGACGCTTCGCTCGCCCGCATCATCGCTGCCAACTAGCGGCGCCAAACTGGTACGCCGCCCGACTAGCGGCGTCGCTCCACACACCGCGCACTAGGCGTGCAGGCCGTCGACGGCTTCCTTCACATCCTGTGCATCGTTGTGCGAGTGCGTGAAGCCGAGTCGTCGCTCTTCTTGTACCGTGTCGCTCGATCGAAACGCCACGATGTAGGCGCGTCGCCGTGATGCCGAGGTGTTGCCGCCAGAGCCATGCAACACGCCTTCGCAATGCACGGTGATGTCACCGCGCTTGATCTCGACCGGGGTTGTCTTTTCGCCGGGTCGCAGGTCGGTCACCAAAGTATGGCTGGCGTCACGATCGCCGTGCAGCGGTCGGTGCGCGCGCACCGGCTCATGCTGTGTACCGGGCAAGAACTGCATGCATCCGTTGGCGAGGGTGGAGTCGTCGACGGCCAGCCAACACGTCGCGGTGCGACGGTCGGGTGTGTCGATCCAATACGCCTGATCCTGGTGCCACGCGAAGACGGCATCGTCACGAAACGGCTGTTTTGCCAGCAACTGATCGAAGTCGATCACCATGCCGTCGCCGCACAACTGACGCGCAATCGACGCAGCACGGCGCTCGAACAGGTTTCCTTGCAGCGACGGCAGATACTTGCGTGGCAACATCACATTGACGATGGCGTACGACGTTGGGTCGGTGCCGAACTCCCCTGTGGTCATGTCGTTGAAGTCGCGACCTTCAACGTGAATCTGCCGCCGCAAGAATGCCTCGTAGGCATCGTCGATGACCTTCATCTCCGACTCCGACATCACACCATGCAGATGCACGTAGCCGTCTCGGCGAAAACGTTCAAGTTCCTCCGGTGTCACGACGTAGTCGTCGCCGCGACGACGCTCGTCGCCGGTGGTGCTGCCTTCCGACACCATCGTCATGCTCGCTGGTTCTCCCCTGGTGTAACGCCGTCGGGTGGCAATCGCTCTCCGCGCGGCAGTGGAAAGTACTTGTGGTGCCACGCGCCGGTTACTTCGTAGATGGCTGTGCCGCGTTGGCCGTCGCTGGTCGTCACCATCATTTCGTTGAGACCACCGCCAAGCGCGTTCGGCTTGCCAGGGTTGAAGGCGTCGTAACGCTGGGCCCAGCGGCCATGTGCTTCGACGTCGATCGCTCGGCCGTTCTCCAACACGAACGTGACGCGGCCCGCAAGCCCGTGCACGCTTTCCCCGAACCGCTCATATGACACCGGCTTTTGCGTGTCATCGAGCCACGTGAGATCGTGGCGGAATTCGCGAACGCTTATCGGCTCACCACCATCACTCGGCGACAAACATCCGTCAGTGTAGATACGTGCACCATTCGGCAACTCCCAGCACCACACCGCGAGCATGCCCTCCGGGACGTGAATTGCCAGCCACATCCACATCGGGCAGCGGTAGTGCGTGCGAATGCCCCAGGAATGATCGCGTTGACCCCACCACTTTTCGATCTTTCGCGTCTCGCCTTTGTGGGTGACCGTGCCGTCATACCATCCGCTTTGAAACATGTGCGACTGATCCCACACCACTTCGTGGCCGGCCTTCATCGTGCCGCGGCGCAGTTGATACGGCTGCACGCGCGCGGTGTAGGTGATGTCCATCGCGAGCGGCACGACGTTCTTCGAGTAGTTGTCGCCATCGACACGCAAGCGCACCTTCTTGCGAGGCTCGAGAATCTCGATGTTTACCGGCCCGACGTTCCAGTCATCATGGTCGCCATTCACGTGCCGTGCGTGCCGCGCGAGTAACGGCGTGCTTCCCCACCGCCCGAGTTGCAGGGAATCCATCTCGTTGCGCGCCGGAAAATTCGCCAGCGTGAGAATGAATACGTCGCCCAACTGGTCGGTCGGGTGCATGATGAAAAAGAGACTCTCGCGCCAGTCGTGATGGTGCAACACCGTGTTGCGGAACGGCTCGGGAATCTGGTGTCCGAACCGCTCGTCGACCGCGTCGTAGCGAGCCATACGTCTAGTTTCGCACAGCGGCGAGCGAGTCGAGGTCAAGGGCGTGCTGCGCGTGACGATTGGCCATCGCGAGAAACATCTCGTCGCCACGGTCGGTTTGCTTCACGATCATCGACGCAATGACAGCCATAACGAAGCCCGCAAAGGTATATCTGCGGTACTCGTTCCACGCATCGTCAAACGACAGCGTGACACCATAGCCACGCAGACCATCCAGCCAACGTTTCACGAGTTCATGTTCGAGGTCACGTCGCAAATCGATGGTAAGGCCTGCGCCAATGAAATACGCAAGGTCGAGTGATCCGCATGCATGCGTGACAGTCTGAAAGTCAACGACACCGACACTGCCATCATCACGGAACAGCAGATTGTCGAGTCTGAAATCACCATGGACCACCGTGCGGTGTGGAAACTGGCGACGGAAGTAGCCATCTGAAATCTTTACGAACTCCGCTCCTAACTCTCGGGCCGCCGGTGAGAGGCGATCGTGATAGCGCTCCGTAAAGCCCGCGTACACCATGTTCATCAGCGCCTGTGTTCCAGCACGATCTGACACTTCGCTGCGATTCAGCCACGGCAACGTCGTGAGAAACGTTGAGTTCCAAAGTGGCCCGTGTAGCCGCACGAGCTCGTCTATACAGGCCCGAGCCTCGTGTGCTGAACAACCAGTGATCTGATCACCTTGTCGACAGGGCGCAAAGTCCTCGAGCAGAAGCAAGAAGTCATCAGTTGCCTCGTCATGTTCAACATAAAAGCATTTCGGTGCACCAACATCCAACGCATCGCGAAGGTCTCGGTAGTACGACGACTCCACCTCGTAGCACCGCGTCAACTTCCCAGTCATGCGACTCTTCTCATCAGCGCTCGGAAACTTTGCAATCATCGTGGCGGGAAGGTCGGATACGCCATCAAATTCCATTCGCAGTCGGCGCGACTCCGACATCTGACCAGTGCCGATTTCTTCGTCACGCACCGACCGCACTCGGGCCGACCCAAGCCGTGATGCGAGAACTGTGTTCAGCCGGT
>VGBY01000071.1 GCA_016870295.1 Actinomycetota bacterium | reverse complement strand
GGCACTATGCCATGGTGCGCGCTGCCGTCACGCACGGTGTCGTCATGCACTTCGCCTGACGCCACCAGTAACTCTCCGCTGACGCGCGGCGATGGTGCAGTGCCCATGTTGGCCACGCACAGCACCGTCGGTTCGCCCGCCACGCTGCGACGAAACGCCACGATGCCATCACGGCACAACGTTTCATCCCACGCAAATGATCCACGCAACAGCGCTTGACTTCCACGACGAACGGCAATCGCCGCGCGTACACGCGAGAGTGATGATGCTGCATCGCCAGCTTGTGCCTCTACCGACAACCCCGACCACGTGGAGGGCTGAGTGAGCCACGCAGGAGAACCGCCCTGCGCACTAAAACCGAAGTTGGCGCCCGCACGCCGCCATGGCAACGGCACACGACAGCCGTCACGACCAAGGTGCTCGCCTTTCGTGCGCCAGAAGTGCGGATCCTGGCGCTGCGCGTCGTCGAGGTCAATGACCTCCTCCAACCCGAGTTCCTGCCCATTGAACAAATACGTCGTGCCCGGCAACGCCAAGATCGTGTACATCGCCGCCAGCGATCGCACTCGCCCGAGCGCCAGATGTTCCGCGGTCGCCACCTGACGGTGCACGACTCGCCCGCCGTATCGGGTCGGCGCACGACGCACATCGTGATTCTCCGTTACCCACGTGGTGGGGGCGCCGACCAAGGCATCTGCCGCCATCGACGCCGTGACGATGTTGCGCCACTTTTCGCCATTCCACTCGGCGGTGAGCAGGTCGAAGTTGAAACCGGTGTGCAGTTCGTCGGCACGCAGGTATCGAGCGCGCTTCTCGGGCGTGTCCAGCCACGCTTCGGCGACGAAGACACGCGGCGGATCGTATGAATCGGCGATCTTGCGCCAACGTCGGTACACATCGTGCACACCGGGCTGATCAAAATATGGTTTGGCGTGCGGGTCGAGCAATGCCGGATCATTGCTGTCTCGCACGTCGGGGTAGCCGGCTTCCTTGATCATTCCCTGCGCCACATCGATACGGATGCCGTCGATACCACGGTCGAACCAGAATCGCAGCGTGTCGTCGAATTCGCGCTCGATGTCGGGGTGATTCCAGTTCACGTCTGGTTGGTGTGTGTCGAACAAGTGCAGGTACCACCATCCGGTCTTCGTTCCGCTGGCGTCGAGAATCTCCGTCCACGCGATGCCACCGAAGATCGAGAGCCAGTTGTTCGGCGGCAGCTCACCGTTGTCGCCCTTGCCGCGCAAACAGTGGTAGCGCTGCCAAGCCGGTGAGCCAGGCGGCGATTGCAGCGCTTCGAGGAAGAAGCGATGTTTGCTGCTCGTGTGGTTGGGCACCACGTCGAGAATCACGCGGATGTCACGCGCGTGCGCTTCGCGAATGAACGTCTCGGCGTCGGCGAGTGAACCAAAGACGGGGTCGATGTCGCGGTAGTCGGAGACGTCGTAGCCGCCGTCGCACTGCGGGCTGGGGAAGATCGGGCTGAACCACACGGCATCAACGCCGAGGTCGCGGAGATAGTCGAGCCGCGATATCGCGCCGGGCAGGTCACCGATACCGTCACCGTTTCCGTCGGCGAACGACTTTGGATAGATCTGGTACACCACGGCATGACGCCACCACTCGTGCGTTGTCACTGCTCACCTACCTGCTGTTCGTAAAAGACACGATGGTACTTCGTGACAACGATCCGTCGGCAAACCTCGAAACGGCGGCGACTCGCACGGTGGCACCGTCGGCGAACGACTCGCGCGAGATGAATCCGCGATACGGCGCAGAGTCATCCACGGCGATGCGTCGCCAACCAGATCCATCGTCGACCATGAACGACACTTCCTGGGGCGACGCGGAAGTCTCCGCGGAGACCAACCACAGGTCGCTGAAGTCGTCCTCCCCGACCGAAATCTCGGGTGCCGATTTTTCGAGCACAAATCGGGAGTCGGCACGCAACACGGCTGCCGACAGCGCCGGAATCTTCAGCGCGACCTCACCCGCAGCGTCGGCCTTTGCACCGTTCACCCTGCCCCACACCGATTCGAACAGCGCGTTCGGCGACGATGTCGGCACCGCCAGTGTGACTTCTTGTAATGAGTTGTTGAACAGTGTGAGGTACTCGACTTGCTCGGCCATGTCAAAGCGGCTGATGGCCATCGCACCCGAGTCGCGCACCCGCGGCAGTGTCGCACCACGCCACAACACCGGAACACTCCTGCGCAACCGTGCAAGTTCACGGAGGTGCTCGCCAACCGGATGCCCGACCACATCGAACGAGGAGCCCGTGCCAATCGGCTTGCTACCGACACGTTCTTGGTTCTGCCACGACGTCACCTGGGTCGGGAAGAGATCGTGGCGCGCCTCCTTGTCGCCTCCGGTGCCGATGATGCCGTATTCGTCGCCGTAGTAGATGATCGGCGCACCACGCAACAGATACAGCAGGCTGTGGCCGAGATTTACGCGCTGCAGCAATTCGCTACCTTCCGCACCGGACTGCATCTTGATCACCATCGCCGTGCGCCCGATGTCGTGGTTGCCGATGAAGGTGCCGGGCGTCGGGGCGCGGCCATCGGCCGTGCGCGAGTAATCGTCGTCGTCGAGTCGCAGCATGATCGGACCTGCACCGATAAGCCCACCTGCGTAGCGAGCCACCGCGTCATAGAGCGGAAAGTCGAGCTGGTTCGGGATCCCCCACTCGCGCTCATAGGTGCTCTGCTCGATCGGCTCGATGATCCAGGTTTCACCGAAGATCTCAAAGTCATCGATACCCGCCGACTTTGCAGTCGCGAGAATCTGTGGCACCCAACGCTCGTAGAACCTGCGATCGACGTGGCGGGCGGTGTCGATGCGGAAACCGTCGAACTTGAAGCGAGTGATCCAACTCCCGAACACTTCGGCGAGGCCGTCCACCACTTCCGGCTTCTCCGTGTAGAGATCATCGAGACCCGAGAAGTCACCCTGTTCGGTGCATGCCTGACTGCATCCACCCCAGTTGATGTCGCCACGATTGTGGTAGTTCGCCGTGTCATTCATCCACGCGGGCTTCTTCAGGTTTGCTTCGCCCGGTAGCACATACGCCTCGTAAGCGGGTTCTGGTTCCTCCACAAAGCCGCTGCCACCCACGAGCAGAATCACGTCACCGGTGTGGTTGACCACCACATCGAGATACACCTTCATGTCGAGCGAGTGCGCGCAGTCAACGAACGCCTTCAAATCAGCCTCCGTGCCAAAGCGCGGATCCAACGTCGTGAAGTCGATACCCCAGTACCCGTGGTACGCCGCACTGTCACCCTGCACCGTGCGCTGCACGACGAGTGGTGTGATCCAGATGCCGTTGAAACCGAGATCAGCCAGCCGCTGCAACCCGGTCTTGGGATTGGTACAACCGCCGGTGAGTCCCTTCAGGTCGCCACCGTGGAAGAACCCGATGTCCGTTGGGTCGTACCCGGTCACTTTGCGCTGCCCGGTGAGGTACCCGGCGTCGTTCGCCGTGTCGCCGTTCGCGTAGCGATCGGTCATGACGAAGTAGATCACTCGCGATGCAAAGTCGGAGTAGACGATCGGTGCGGCCAGCGACTCAAGCAACGTGGCTTCGTCGGGCGAATCCGGTGCGGGTGGCAATTCGCTGGTATCGCTACCCGCACACGCTGCCGCCGACAGCAGCGCGGCGGCGACGAGGGCGCGACTAACGAAGCGCTGCACCGGAGTCAGCATCGAAGAAGTGCAGGTTGGCCACATCGAACGCGACGTTCACCTCGCTGTTGAGTTTCAGCGGCATGCGCGGCGGAAAGTACGCCACGAGGTTCGTCACGAAACTGCTGGCGGCCTCAGTCGGCAGGTCTTCGGCGCGAGTCGACGCCGTCTGCGCGGTGGTCGTGGTCGCCACTTTGTTGGCATCGATGTGCAGATATCCGATCTGCGACGAGCCGAGCGCCTCCAAGAGGCCGAGGCGACCCTTGATCGACGGCCATCCCGGCTTGGTTTCCGCTGCATACACGTCTTCGGCACGCACACCGAGCACGATCTGCTTCCCTACGTACTCCACCAAACGTGGGTACCGCCAGTCGCGATCCTTGGGCATGGGGATGCGAGTGCCGGCCAACACCACCGCCACGTAATCGCCGTCTCTCTCGATGCGCGCCTCGAACAGATTCATCGGTGGTGTGCCGATGAAGCCGGCAACGAATACGTTCGACGGTGCGTCGTACAACACCTGCGGTTCGGCGACTTGCTGCAAGATTCCCATGCTCATCACCGCGACACGATCACCCATCGTCATCGCCTCTACCTGATCGTGGGTCACATAGATGGTCGTCGTGCCGAGTTGTTTCTGTAAATTGGCGATCTCGGCACGCATCTGCACGCGCAGTTTGGCATCAAGGTTGGAAAGCGGCTCGTCCATCAAGAACACCTTCGGCTCACGCACGATGGCGCGACCCATCGCCACACGTTGACGCTGCCCGCCGGACAACTCTTTCGGGCGACGGTTGAGGTACGGCACGAGATCCAGTAGTGACGCCGCCCATTCCACTTGTTTGGCGATCTTCTCTTTTGGTTCCTTGCGCAATCGCAAACCGAACGCAATGTTGTCCGCCACCGACAAGTGCGGATACAGCGCGTAGTTCTGGAACACCATCGCGATGTCACGGTCTTTGGAGGTGAGGTCGTTCACGACGGTGCCCCCGATGGCGACGGTTCCGGCGGAAATCGCCTCGAGGCCAGCCACCATACGCAACGCCGTGGTCTTGCCGCAGCCCGACGGACCAACCAAAACGAGAAACTCACCGTCGCGGATGTCGAGCGATAGATCCGCAACTGCTTTCACACCATTGTCGAACACCTTGTCGACGTTCTTGAATCTCACTTCAGCCACGAGCTACCTCCGTCGATGCATTCTGTTGAGTTGAACCTTGGGCGAAGCTGGCGAATCCACCCGTTAGTCGCCACATGTGGAATGCTGGACCATCCGCGGGTAACACCACACGACCGTCGACGACCACGACATCAGATCCGACGAGTGTTTGTATCCGTTCGCATTCCAACTCTGCAGCAAGAATCTGCACGGGTGCATGCACGGCCCGTGATGCAGCACACAGAATTCGCTCGTCGGCACTCTCACGCAGATACACGACGACGTCGCTACCGACATGCACCCAACGCAACGACCCGACTGCGAGTGCGCCACTCACGCGACGAAGCGCAATGCACTGCGCGTACCACGCAAAGAGGTCGTGGTCCCACTCGTTCTCACGATTCCATGGCATCGGTCGTCGCGAGTCCTCACCACACGAGGTGCCACCCAAGCCAATCTCGTCGCCCATCCACACCATCGGAACGCCTGGCAGCGACATCTGCAGACCGACACCCACTTTGGTGCGCCGCTGGTCGCCCGTCAACACATGAAAGCGTGGCGTGTCGTGGCTGTCGAGAATCAGCCACGAGCGCAACACGGCGTCGAACGGAACTCCCGCCGTGAACGCCTTCAT
>VGBY01000070.1 GCA_016870295.1 Actinomycetota bacterium | reverse complement strand
CTCATGCGTCAGTTCGCAGATGGCGATGGGATAATCCTGTTTCAGATCACGCAAGACGCGCAGCGCATGTGCCGGTAGTTCAGCCTTCGTCGGGCGCTTCGGACGTGTGCTGCGCTTCTTCTTCGCCACGCGCTTCTTTTTCGTCGACTGCTTCTTCTTCGCCACGCGCCTACGGTAATCGCACGAGCATGGGGTGCGGCCTGGTGCGCGGCGCGCGAAGCATGGCGTGCCCCCGCGAATCCCACCGCGAAGTGCTCCGAGACGACGAATCGGTAGCCTTTCGCCGTGTCAAGCATTCATATCTCGCGAATCAATCGCGGATGGGTGCTTCGCGGTCACGGTCGCGTTTCACGTGACGACTTCAACTCTGCGATTACGCAGGTGAAACATGCCGGCGGAGGCACGGTGCGTTGTTTCATCTGTGAGTCGACGGCTGACGAGCGATCGCTTGCCGCGTCGCACGGTCTGAAGCAAGCGGCTCCCCTTCTGCACATGCGTTGTGCGCTGCCTCTCGCCACACGTCATCGCGTGCCTGACGGTTTTGTGACGCGCGCCTTTCGACCTGGCATCGATGATGCGGAGTGGCTCGCGGTCAACGCGCGCGCGTTTGCCGCACACCCCGAGCAGGGCGACTGGACGCACGAGGTGCTCTCCTCACGAATCGCCGAGCCATGGTTTGACGCGGCCGGATTTCTCATCTACGAGGTGGCTGGTCGTATTGCCGGCTTCTGCTGGACGAAGGTGCACGAATCCGGACACGGCCATGTGCACGGCGAGTCGACCATCGACGCTTCGGTGCCGGCCGGCGAGATCTACGTAATCGGCGTCGACCCCGCGCAGCACGGCACCGGTCTCGGTCGGGCCCTCACGATCGCGGGCTTTGCGCATCTTGCCGCTCGCGGACTGCACCACGGCTTGCTCTACGTCGCTGGCGACAACGCGGCGGCGATTCGGCTCTATGAGTCGCTCGGCATGACGGTGGCGCATCACGACGACGTTTTCGTCGGCGCCGTCGCCGCCCAATAACACAGCAACGCCACCCGATAACTGGCCGTAGTTCTCGCCCGATAGTTTCGCTGCATGCCTGAAACACCCGCCCTGCCCCGCTGGAGCGTCGCCGACGTTCACGAATCGTTCGACTCCCGCTCATTCATGGATGCCATGGAGCGCCTCGGTGCCGACGTCGGTCGCCTCACTTCGCTCTTTGACGAACACGACGTGCGCGGTACCGAGCCCCGCAAACCAACCGCGCAAGATGGCGACGCCGCTGATGCGGTGATCACGGCTTTCAACTCGGTTGCCGAAGCCAACAACATCCTTGGCGCCTATGTCTACGCCACGGTGAGCACCGATTCGCGCAACGAGAAAGCACAAGGCCTGCTCTCCGAACTCGAGGTGATGGATTCCAAGTTGTCGCCGCTCGTCGCCCGCCTCGCGGAATGGGTTGCCTCGCTCGGCGCGGACGAACTCTCGCAGGTGAGCGACCAGGCGCGCGAACATCTCGGGCCGTTGCGCCGCCTGCAGGCACGTGCCGAACATCAGATGAGCGAGCCGGAAGAAAACCTGTACTCCGAATTGTCGACGACAGGTTCATCGGCGTGGGGTCGGTTGCAAGGCGACGTCACATCGCAACTCAAGACGCGGGTCGAACTACCCGACGGCGCCAAGGATCTGCCGATGGCCGCCGTGCGCGGTTTGGCAAGCAACCCCGACGTGCGCGTGCGAAAGGCGGCGTACGAGGCGGAGATGCGCGCGTGGCCGACGATCGGCGTGTCGTGTGCCGCGGCGATGAACGCAATCAAGGGCGAAGCCAACACGGTGAACCGTCGCCGCGAGTGGGCATCGCCGCTCGATGCGTCGCTCTATGCCAACAGCGTCAGTCGCGCAACGTTCGACGCGATGCAGTCGGCGGTGCATGCGTCGCTGCCCGACTTTCGTCGTTGGTTGCGAGTGAAAGGCAAGTTGAACGGCGACACGAACGGCCTGTCATGGTGGAACCTGCTCGCCCCGTTGTCGTTCGCCCCGAGCAACATCTCGTGGGACGACGGCGTCAAGTTGGTGCGTGGTGCGTTCAGCGCATACAGCGACCGCCTCGCCGGCCTCGTCGATCGTTCGCTCGATGAACAGTGGATCGACGCCGAACCGCGCGAGGGCAAGGTCGGTGGCGCGTTCTGCATGTCGTTCGTCAACGATCGCTCGCTCGTGTTGCTGAACTGGAGCGGCAGTGTCGACTCGGCGCAAACAACGGCGCACGAACTCGGTCACGCCTATCACAACACCCAGCTCGCACACCGCACACCGATGCAGCGCAACTTGCCGATGGCTCTTGCCGAAACGGCCAGCATCTTCTGCGAAACACTCGTAGTGGAAGAGGGACTCTCCCGCCTGCAGGGCGACGAGCGTCTCGCGCTGCTCGACGTCGACTTGCAGGGTGCCGCGCAGGTGGTGGTCGACATCCACAGTCGGTTCCTCTTTGAGTCGGAGGTGTTCGCCCGCCGTCAGCGTCGCACGTTGGGGGTCAGCGAGTTCAACGAAATGATGGGCGATGCGCAGAACCGCGCCTACGGCGACGGCATCGATCAGTCGACGGCGCACCCCTACATGTGGATTCTCAAGCCGCACTACTACGGCAGCCACTTCTACAACTGGCCGTACACGTATGGCTTGCTGTTCGGCTTGGGCTTGTACGCGCAGTACAAGCGCGACCCCGAGCGTTTCCGTGGTGGGTATGACGACTTGTTGTCACGGGCCGGAATGGATTCTGCCGAGCAACTCGGTGAGTCGTTCGGGCTCGATGTCACGCAGGAAGACTTCTGGACTGCCTCACTCGACGTGCTGCGGGCGAGGATGCGCGACTACGAGCAGCTCGCCGCACCACACTTGAAGGCGTGACCGCCACCCTCTACGACGCCACGCGCGCCACGCTTGCCGAGGTGATGGCGGGCGAACCCGCGTATCGCGTCGAGCAGGTGTGGTCAGGGCTCTACAAACAGTTTCAGGAAGTCGGCCAGATCACCACGATCTCTGCCGCGCTGCGCGAGAAACTCGCCACCGCACTGCCGACGAGTCTGGCCCTCGTGCGCGAGAGCGTGAGCGACAAGGGCGACACGGTGAAGTTCTTGTGGCGCTTGGTCGACGGCAATCATCCGATCGAGACGGTACTCATGCACTACGCAGATCGTGTCACGGTGTGTGTCAGCACGCAGGCGGGCTGCGCGATGGCGTGCGGATTCTGCGCCACCGGGCAGGCCGGCTTCAATCGACAACTCACGACCGGCGAAATCGTGGAGCAGGTGGTGCGCGCCGCTCGCCACGCCAAGCAGCGCCAGCAACGCGTGGCGAACATCGTGTTCATGGGGATGGGAGAACCGCTCGCCAACGAACCCGCCGTGTGGGCAGCGATTGAGCGCCTGCATGACGACATCGGCATCTCCGCGCGACACCTGACGGTGTCGACGGTGGGAATCATCCCCGGAATTCGTACGCTCGCCACTCGCCCACTGCCGGTGAATCTCGCCGTGTCGATGCACGCGGCGCGCGATGACTTGCGCGACGACCTCGTGCCGATCAACAAGCGCTACCCAATCAAGGATCTAATGGATGCCTGCCGCGACTACTTGCGCGTCAAGAACCGCCGTATCAGTTTTGAGTGGGCGCTGATTGCAGGCGTCAACGACACCGCGCGTGACGCAAACGAGCTCGCCAAGTTGGCGCTGTCATTGAAGCCGACCGCCCACGTCAACATCATCCCGTTGAACCCGACACCGGGATTCCCCACGCGCGGCACCGACGCTGCCGGCGTGCGACGATTCGCCGACCGACTACGCGACCGTGGCGTCAACGCAACGGTGCGACGCAATCGCGGCACCGACATCGATGCAGCGTGCGGACAATTGGCGGCCGGTCAGCCCGTGGTGCTGACCGCGCGGCGCAACGTTTGAACACGCCCGAGCCACGACGTCTGACGACGCCCGAGCCACGACGAAACGTCTAGCCGGCGAGCAACTCGCCGAGACGCTGGCGTCCGGCGTCGATGTTCTGCTGCAGAATCGCCTCAACTACCGACACGAAGAAGCGTCCGTCGTAGTGCAGGTGCATCGTGAGATGCGAACCATCCGACGCTCGTTGCACGACGACGCGAAGTCGCCACGCGGCATGTTGACGACCATCGGTCTCTCGTCGCTCGAACACGATGTTCGTCGTCTCACCCTCGACGAACTGCGAGCGCACCATGCGCAGGCGCTTTGATCGGGCGAAAGGGCCCACCTTGGCACGTAGTTCGACATCCCACGCTGGTTCGGGCATGTCGGCGATGCGGGTGGCGGAGTGCACGAGTGACATCCACTCGGGGTATCTGTCGAGTTCGGCAACACGAGCGACCACTGCAGACGGTTGGGCTGTGGTGCGCAGCGTTGCTTCAATATCCATCGCGGTGCGAACGTCGACTACTCGACGCGGCTACTCAACGTGGTCGCCCTGGTTGAAATCGTCGATGTGGTCACCCTGCGGTAACGAGTCGGTGTTTGATGCCCTGCGCTGTGATGCGGTGTCGTCGTCGCTCGTCGGACGTTCGATCGGCTTGGTCTGACTGGAGAATGCGCGGCGCAGCAGTCTCCCCGTTGCGTTCAGTGCACCGCCCACGTCGCTCGTGCGGTCGAACTTTGGCGCGTAGGCGGGCACAGTGGTCTCGACTGCGGTGTCGACCGTCGTGTCGATTGTGGTGTTGACCGCAGCAACAACCGGCTCGGTCGATAGTGGCGCTAGCCGCGGGGAATCCATCGGCAACGTGGGGTCGAACAGCCCGGGCCCATCCATCCGCTTAAGAGGAGCAGACGTGTCGCGCGAAGTTCGTCGCGGAATCGCTCCGGTCTTGTTTGCACTCTTGCGTGGCTTCGTGCCGGGCTTGGCCGCCGACTTGCGCGCAGCCTCCGATTTTGCGCGCTGGTGCGAGGCGACGAACAGGCGTGGTGATCGCTCACGACGATCGTCGAACGACCACCCGCGCGGCAGTGTGAGTCGCGCGGCGTGCTCGTCGCACAGGCGATTCAGGTGCCTGGGTTCGTCCTCGTCGTAGTTCTCCAGCCACACGACGCACGCCATGCGGTCGATACCGAAAGCGACTTCGGCTGGCTTGTTGCAACCTTGCTTTTCGCAACTGCGACTCATTGGCATCAAGAGTAGGGAGAATGGCGTGCTTGGTGGGCGAATGTCGGTCGCCACGAACTGCGCTTGGTGGGCGATGCGGGCCTCGATCCCACGACTTCTACGATGTGAACGTAGCGCTCTTCCGACTGAGCTAATCGCCCTTGGTGCTCAGTGAGGCTAGCGGCAGCATGCCTCCGCCCGGCGCCGTACCGTCACGGCTCGATGCACACCGTGCCCATCCCCTGGCGGTCGCGCGCTTGCGTGGTGTCGCTGTCGCACGGCGAGTCGAATGGCACCAGTTCGCGCACCACTGCCTGGTGCGGCCCACTGCACGGCACTTCGAACGCCGCACCAAGTTGATCGAAATCGACGCACGACCCGGCCGAAATCAAGCCGTCAATCCCGCGCTCGGGCATCGGATCACCCATGATGTGCAACA
>VGBY01000069.1 GCA_016870295.1 Actinomycetota bacterium | reverse complement strand
TCATCTCGCACGACCTGGCGGTCGTGCGTGCAATCAGTGACTGCGTGTATGTGATGTACCTCGGAAAGGTCTGCGAGGTCGCGCCACCAGAGAGACTCGCGTCATCACCGGCCCACCATTACACCCATGCGTTGGTGTCGGCCGTGCCGATTCCGGATCCGACGGTCGGCCGCCGTCGCGCAATCTTGGAAGGTGAACCACCGTCGCCGACGAACCCACCGTCTGGCTGCCGATTCCGCACACGGTGCCCGGCCGCGACCGAGAAGTGCGCTGCTGAGGAGCCGCAGTTGCGTGAAGTGAGCCCAGGCCAGTTCGTGGCCTGCCATCACCCTCGCGGCTAGTTGCCCCGCTCGTACTCGACCCGGGCGCTACCCGATGGATCGGTGCTAACCAAGCGTTTATTTTCTGTTCGCTTCGTGGTATGACTACCGTCAACCGGGGCTAGTCTCACTCGTCAATGAGCCGAAACCTCGGTTCGCAACAAGGGGAGAATCACTCAATGAAAAAGCAAGTAGCAAAGCTCGTCGCCGGGCTCACCGTTGCGGCGCTCGCTGCGCTGTCGATGCCGACCACATCGGGTGCCGCAGCAACGCTGCGCATCTGGGCCGACGCCGACCGCAAAGCGTCCGTCGAGAAGGTTGCCGGCGTATGGGGCAAGAAGAACGGCGTCACGGTCACCGTGGTCCAAAAGGACTTCGGCAAGATTCGCGACGACCTGAAGACCGTCGACGTCGCAACGGCGCCCGACGTGATCGTCGGAGCACACGACTGGGTCGGCGAACTTGCGGCCAATGGTTCGGTCATTCCGTTGACCGTGTCCAAGTCTGCGTCAGCCAAGATTCCGTCGTACGCGCTTGATGCGTTCTCATACGCCAATGCCAAAGGCAACAAGGTGCTCTACGGTGCACCAGTGGCGCTCGAGAACGTCGGACTCGTCGTGAACACCAAGGTGGCCAAGGTGCCCACCTCGTTCGCGGACATGGTGTCTCAGGCAACCGCATTCCAGAAGAAGGCCGCGGGCAACTTCGGTCTCGTGATTCCTGGTGGCGACGCGTACCACAACTATCCGCTGTTCTCGGGCCTCTGTGGCTACGTGTTCGGTAAGGACGCCAAGGGCAACCTGAACCCGAACGACGTCGGTGTCGGCAACGCGAAGTTGCTCGCCAACGCGGGCGACGTTGACTCGTGGAACAAGAGCGGTCTGCTTTCGTCGAAGGTCGACTACGGCATCGCCAAGAACGCCTTCCTTGCTGGCAAGGCTGCGTTCTGGGTGACCGGTCCGTGGGAAAAGGACACGCTCGATAAGAGCGGCCTGAAGGTCAAGATCGTCCAGATGCCGAAGAACAAGTGTGACTCGGTGCCGTTCCTCGGCGTGCAGGGGTTCATGGTGACCAAGTTCGCCAAGAGCCACGGCGTGGAGAGCCAGGCTCGCGATCTCGTCGGCAGCTACATGTTGTCGGCTGGCGCGCAGACACAGCTTTCGTCGGAGAATGGTCGCGCACCGGCCAACACCGACTCGGCTGCCAAGATCGATGATCGCCTGCTGAAGGAGTTCGCAGCCGCCGGCAAGGGCGGCGTGCCGATGCCGAACATCCCTGAGATGAGCTCCGTGTGGGGCGATCTCGGCACCGCATGGACCAACGTGTTCAAGGGAGCAGATGCAACGTCGGCGAAGACAGCGTTCCGCACTGCCGGAAAGAACATCAAGGCCAAGATCGGCTGACGAGTTCTTAACTCGCAACGAGCGGGGCGGGGGCTGTCACCAGCCCCCGCCCCGTTTCGTTGTGCGAGAGTAAGTGCACCGCAACATGAATGTCCCACGCGAGACCAATCTGCACATGACGTCAGGCAAGGGTGTCGTGTACCGAGCCTCGTGGTTGGCGTGGCTGATCTCGCTGTTCTCGGGTGTCGGCGGTCTGATCCTGAAGGTCGTGCTGCTCAGCCTGTTGAACGGCCTGGTCGGCTGGACGATCATCGTGCTGTTTACGCAAGACCGCCTTGCCTGGGCGCTCGGCACCGCTGCAGTTCTGGCGGTCTTTGACTTCATCTATTTGCGGCCAAACAAGCTGTTGCCGGCGAAGTTCATCCTGCCCGGCAGCGTGTTGTTGATTGCGTATCTCATCGTTCCGATATTTTTCACGATCAACACGGCGTTTCAGAAGTACTCAACGGGTCACGTGCTCACGAAGTCTGAGGCGATTACCACCAACATCGAGCAAAACGTCGTGCAGGGCGAGAAATTCTTCATGATGACGCCAGCCCGCGACGCATCGGGTGCCCTCGTGCTGGTGCTCGTCGACGACACCAGCGGTCAGACGTACCTCGGGCGTGCCAACGGCCTCGAGGAAATCGACCCGTCCTCCGTGCAGGTGGATGAGTTTGGCGATGTGCTGCCACCAGCCGGGCTTACGGCGCTGGTCGGCGATGAATTGTTCGGGGCGGATGCCGAACTCGCGGCATTCGAGGTGCCCCTTGACGGTGGCGGTGTGATTCGAACTGAAGGAATCTCGGGCGCGTACGAGTCGGAGCCCGGCTTTGAATACGACGAGGCACGCGACATGCTGATCGCGACCGACACTGGTGTCGAGTACAGCGACAACGGACGCGGTTCGTATGTGAACCCGTCGGGCGACGAGCTCGTGGTGGGGTGGCGCGAGTACGTTGGTTTTGAGAACTTTACGGCGGTGATCACCAACCCGCTCGTGCGACAACCCTTTTTGCGGGCCTTCGTGTGGACGATTTCGTTTGCGGCATCAACCGTGCTCATCTCGTTTGCCATCGGGCTCTTCCTCGCCAAATTGCTCGACAAGCCGAAGTTCCGTTTGAAGAAGATGTATCGCTCGCTGTTGGTGGTGCCGTATGCGATACCCGGGTTCTTGTCGTTGCTCGTCTTCAAGGGGTTGCTCAACGACGACTACGGGCTCATCAACAAGTTGCTGCCGTTCGACGCGCCGTGGTTGTTCGACCCATGGTGGGCGAGGCTCTCGGTGATTCTGGTGTCGGTGTGGTTGACCACGCCGTATTTCTTGCTCGTGTGCATGGGTGCGTTGCAGGCGATTCCGGCCGAACTCGTGGAGGCGGCGCGGGTCGACGGTGCGACTCGTTGGCAGGTATTCAAGAAGGTGACGTTGCCCCTCCTCCTCGTCGTGGTGACGCCGCTCTTGATTGCGTCGTTCGCCTACAACTTCAACAACTTCAACAACGTGTTCTTGTTGACTGGCGGCGGACCATCGTCGGATGATCAATCGGTTGCCGGTGCAACCGACATCCTCATCTCCTACACCTACAAGTTGGCGTTCGAAGCCGGCAAAGGTCAGGACTATGGCTTGGCAAGCGCGATTTCGATCTACATCTTCTTCATCGTTGCCGCGATGTCGGCGAGTGGCTTCCTGCGTTCGAAGGCACTGGAGAACATGAAATGAGCGACCCGACACGGCGCAAAGGCGACGACTGGTGGCGTCATACGATTCTCTGGATTGCGGTCGTGCTCGCCGTGTTTCCGCCGTTGTACGTGGTGACGGCGGCATTCAACGGCGACCAGACGTTGTCGGGCACGAGTCTGATTCCGCGCAGTTTCACGCTGGAGAACTTCAAGGGCTTGTTCGTGCAGAAGGAAGGTGGCGCGGAGGTGTTCTTCGTGCGGTGGTTCCGCGCTTCGGTGATCATCGCCGTGCTGAACGCGTTCTTCACGGTGTTCATTGGGGCTTTGTCGGCATACGCCTTCAGTCGATTCCGTTTTCGCGGACGACGCATGGGCATGCTCTTTTTGTTGTTGATCCAGATGTTCCCCGGCTTGTTGAACCTGGTCGCGATCTATCTCATCGTGCTGCGCACCGGGGAAGTGATACCGGCGCTCGGGCTGAACAAGTTGACGGCACTGCTGCTCGTGTATCTGTCCGGTGCAATGAGCGTGAACCTCTGGCTGATGAAGGGCTTCTTTGACTCGATCCCGAGCGAACTCGACGAATCGGCGCGCGTCGACGGTGCGACGCCCGCACAGATCTTCTGGGGTGTCATCCTTCCACTTGCTGTGCCGGTGCTGTCGGTGGTGGGCATGTTTGCCTTCGTCGGCACCCTGAACGAGTTCATCACGGCGAGCGTGTTGCTCGAGACGGTCGACAACTTCACCTTGCCGCTCGGACTGCAGAGTTACATCAGCACCAACTTCGAAGAGAACTGGGGCTCGTTTGCCGCCGGTGTCTTGATCGCGCAGATCCCGGCGATCATCGGGTTCATCTTCGTGCAGAAGTACATCATCTCCGGTCTCACACAGGGCTCGGTGAAGGGATGAGCCTCTTGTCGACACCGCACCACGACGGCTCGGCTATGTACGTCGAACGGCTCGATTGGCGACTGGGTGGTTCAGCACGAGTTCGACTGCGGGTGCCGCACGCAGCGGCAATCGATGCAGTCGCCGTTCGTTATACCCACGACGGTGAGCAGTCCTGTTTGCCGATGACACACGAACACTGTGCGGCGCGTGAATCATGGTGGACGTTCGCCGTACCGCTCACGAATCCGCTCGTCTCGTATCGCTTCTTGTTGGTGTCGCGGGACAACCCCGACAAGTGGCTCAACGCGACGGGTATCCACACCCACGACACCCCCGATGCCGACGATTTCGTGTTGCGGGTCGATGTGCCGTATCCGCAGTGGCCGGTGCGTTCGGTGGTGTATCAGATCTTCCCTGACCGCTTTGCAACGAGCGAACTCGACGTTGCCTTGCCATCCTGGGCGCGCCGACGCGCGTGGAGCGAATTGCCGCAGGGCCCCGACTGGAGCAGCGAAGTATTCGGCGGCGACTTCTATGGCGCCGCCGAACATCTCGACCACGTGGCGAGGCTCGGTGCGGATGTGGTGTACCTCACGCCGTTCTTTACGGCGAGAAGTGCCCACCGATACGACGCCGCCACCTTCGATGAGGTCGACCCGCTACTCGGCGGCAACGAGGCACTCGAGGCACTGAACAAACAGGCACACGCTTGGAACATGCGCGTGCTGGGTGATCTCACGCTCAACCATTGCGGCGTGGCGCACCCGTGGTACGCGCAGGCGACGAGCGGTTCGGCGGCAAAGGAACGTGAGTATTTCTACTTCGAGCGCGGCAGTGATGGCGTCGAGCGCCCGGCAACGTGGTTGGGGGTCGGCTCACTGATCAAGTTGAACTTCGCCAGCAACGGCTTGCGTGAGGTGGTGTACCGCCATCATGACGCAATCGCCAAGCGTTGGTTGCGTGGCGAGAACGGGCTCGACGGTTGGCGTATCGATGTCGCCAACATGATGGCGCGTCGCGCCGATCACGATGTATCGCACGAAGTGTCGACGGAGTTCGTTGCCGCGTGTCGCGACGAGAAGGCCGAGTCGTACGTGGTCGGTGAGCACTTTCAGGACGGCCGCGCTGATTTGGCGGCCGGTGGATGGCACGGGGTGATGGCATATTCGGCGTTCACCCGACCCGTCTGGGCGTGGCTACGCGGCGAGCAGTTACCGCCCGAGTTTCCGCAGTCGTTCCTCGGATCAGGCTTTGGTGTGCCGAAGCGTGACGGCGTGTCGATGGTGGCAGCGATGAAGGCGTTCACGGCGGGAGTTCCGTTCGACGCCGTGTTGCGCTCGTGGCTGATTCTCGACAGCCACGACACGCCACGCTTTCATGTGTTGACGGGCGACCAGCGGCGCACCAAAGTGGGTGTCG
>VGBY01000068.1 GCA_016870295.1 Actinomycetota bacterium | reverse complement strand
CGACACCAGCGAGGTTGGCGTACTGACAAGTCGTGGTCTTTATACACGCGATGTCGAGCACTGTCGTCGTCGTAACGGGAACCGTAGTGGTGGTCGTCGATTCAGTCGTTGTGGTGATCTGTGGTGCGACCGTGGTCGCGACGGCATCCGTACCTACGTTCTCGGCTTGCTCTTCATCAGCAACGGTCGTGGCAGATTCAACCGGCGCCTCGGTTGCGGTAGTCGTCTCGGAGACCACTTCGATGTCACTACAGGCGGCCAACAATGCCACGGTGGTGACGAAAAGCATCGCAGTGCGCACTTTCATCTGCTTCAGGTTATGGCACATCGCGTGGCAGGCACGGCAATCGTCGCGGAAATGCGACGATCGTGGCGACAACCACGACAATCAACAAACGCTTCACCAAGGACACAATTCGCACATCTTCTGCCACACTGAAAGGGTGAACATCTTTGCCTTGCACTCGTTGCTCACCATCTGGTCTCCAGCAATCATGTTGGCTGCCGACGAGGAGGTTGACGGCTTCCAGCGATTTCTGACGCGACCAGTGATTGCGATAGCGATCGTCATCGGTTGCTTCATTCTTACTCGCATCACCTACGCGATTCTTCGCGGTGTAGTGCGCAAAGTTGCCGATAGCAAACCGGGTCGCAGCAAAGGCTGGTGGAAAAACACCATGCGTCGTGTCGGTGCCGAAACTCTCGAGGGTGGCGAGAACCGGCGTCGTCAGCGAATCGAAGCCGCGACGGGCATGCTGCATCAGTTGACGAGTTTCGTGTTGTGGATCATCGCGGTGATTGCGGTGTTCAATGTGCTGCAACTTGATGCAGCGTTCTTCTTGTCCAGCGCCGGCTTCCTCGGTGCAGCAATTGCCATCGGCGGCCAGCACCGCGTGAGCGACTACCTGACGGGGCTCGCGGTGCTGCTGGAAGATCGCTTTGGCGTCGGCGACGAGATTGAAGTGAGCCTCGGATGGGAAAAGCCCGTGCGCGCAACGGTGGAACATGTCGGCGTGATCACCACGCGCCTGCGCGACGGCCAGAGCACCTACCACGTTCCCCATTCGAAGTTGGAAATCACTCGCAACCTGAGCCAAGAACCCGTACGTGACTCGCTGCAACTCGATGTGAAGTCCACGGATGCCAAGAGAGTCTCCACCACCGTCCGTGACTTGGCCGGAACAAAAGGTCTCACCACCGTATTGTTCATCGACGAGATTCAGGCGGCCAGTGGCGAAGACGATCGTGTCGAGTTGAACGTGCGCACCACTCGTCCGCTCACCGAAGCCGAACGCGAACTGCTCGTGCAGAAGGCGTCAGAGGTGCTCTCGAAAGACGAATAACACGGTGTTGCTCGAGCGACCGTGCGACCTGCTCGGGCGCTGAATACCGCGGCGCTAGATGCCGAGTAGCGCATCGAGCCCGAGCGTGAGGCCCGGACGAATTGCAATCTTCTTGCACGCAAGCACCACACCAGGCATGAAGCTGGTGCGCTCGACCGTGTCGTGGCGAATGGTGAGCGTCTGACCCTGGGTGCCGAGCACAACTTCTTGGTTCGCAACCGCACCACGCATACGTACGGCATGAATGCGAATGTCAGCCGGGCCCTTGGCACCGCGAGCCCCTGCGATGGCTTCATGTGTTGTGGGGTCTTTGGCCCACTTGTCACTCGCCGCCGCCATTCGGTTTGCGGTGGCAACTGCAGTACCCGATGGTGAGTCGGCCTTACCGTCGTGGTGAATCTCGATGATCTCGGCGGTGTCAAAGAAAGGTGCAGCGAGTTCGGCAAAGCGCATCATCAGTACGGCACCGATCGCAAAGTTCGGCGCAATCAAGCAGTTACTCCGGGTGAACTCCTGTTTGAATGCCGTGAGATCGGTGTCACCAAACCCCGTCGTGCCAACCACCGCGTGCACACCGTGCAACGCAAGCCACGGCAGCGTGACTCGTGCAGCGGAGGCGACGGTGAAGTCGACGACGACTTCGGCTTTCGCGTCAGCGAGCGCCTTCAGTTCACGACTGATCTTCACGCCCTGAGCGGTCGCGTCGCCGACGGTGTCGACGGCCGCAACCAACTCGAGGTCGTTATCGGCGGCGACGGCGGCACAGACCGTGGCGCCCATGCGCCCTGCTGCACCGACGACGCCGACGCGAATCATGTTCAGCCGTTGAAGTCCGAATTGAACTCGTCTTCGAAACTCACCGAGACGGCGTCAGCGTTGCCACCGCGATCATTGCGATCGTTGCGATCATCACGACGGTCACGACCACCGCGATCATCACGACCACCACGGTCGCGATCACGGTCACGTCCGCCACGGTCGTCACGACGGTCCCGACCGCCACGTCCACCGCGATCTCGGTCGCGTCCGCCACGTCCGCCGCGATCACGATCTCGACCACCACGGTCGTCACGACCGCCGCGATCTTCGCGCGGGCCACGGTCACGGCGCTCTCCACCGCCACCGCCGCTACCAGCCATCGGCTGACCATCGGGGCCGATGAGCGAGAGGCTCACCTTGCCGCGGTCGTCAATGTCATCGACGCGCACCGTGACCTCGTCACCGAGGTTGAGCACGTCTTCGACACGCGCCACGCGCTGGCCGTTGCCGAGTTTGGAAATGTGCACCAAACCGTCGCGTCCAGGCAGGATGTTGACGAATGCACCGAATTGCGCGATGTTGACAACGCGACCGGTGTAGGTGGCACCAAGTTCCGCTGTCGGCGGATCGACGATGTTCAGGATGCGAGTCTTCGCATCCTCCACCTTCGACGAATCGGGCGAACCGATGGTGACGATGCCCACGGCACCGTCGTCGCTGACTGCGATGTCGGCACCGGTCTCCTGCTGAATGGTGTTGATGACCTTGCCCTTCGGACCGATGACCTCACCCACCTTGTCGAGCGGAATGGTGAACGACACGATCTTCGGCGCGCTCTCGGCCACGGTGCTACGCGGCGCGGCGAGCGCAGAGGTCATCACGTCGAGAATCTTCTGACGCGCTTCCTTGGCCTGTTGCAACGCCGACGCGAGCACGTCGCTCGGAATGCCGTCGATCTTGGTGTCCAACTGCAGCGCGGTAACCGCATCTGCGGTGCCGGCCACCTTGAAGTCCATGTCACCGAAGGCGTCTTCCGCGCCGAGAATGTCGGTGAGTGCGGTGTACTTGCCATCCTCGAAGATGAGACCCATCGCGATGCCGGCAACCGGTGCGATGATCGGCACGCCGGCGTCCATGAGCGCGAGGCTCGAGGCACACACCGACGCCATCGACGTCGAACCGTTCGACGACAACACTTCGCTGACGAGTCGCAGCGTGTACGCGAACTGTTCCTGATTCGGAACCACCGGGAACACCGCACGCTCAGCGAGCGCACCGTGGCCGATTTCGCGACGCTTGGGCGTGCCCACGCGACCCGTTTCACCGTTGGCCCACGGGGCCATGTTGTAGTCGTGCATGTAACGCTTCTCGGTGGTCGGAGTGATCGAGTCGATCATCTGGTTCATGCGTGGCATGGCCAGGGTGACGACGTTCATCACTTGCGTTTCACCGCGCTGGAAGAGACCAGTGCCGTGGGCGGTCGGCAGCAAGCCGACATCGGCCGACACCGGGCGCAAGTCGCGCGGACCGCGTCCGTCGATGCGCACGTTCTCCGACACCACACGCTGGCGAACCAGGTGCTTGGTGAGCGAACGAACGGCTTCCTTGATCTGCTTCTCCTGGCCGGCGAACTTGCCAGGCGCATCAACGCTGCCCGCGAGAGCGGCAACCGTCTCGCTCGTCGCTGCATCGGTCGCAGCATTGCGATCCTTCTTCAGCGAGATGCGAATGGCCGGCTGCAACTTCGCAGTGGCCACCGACTCGACAGCCTTGTACAGCTCGTCGGTGTAGTCGAGCACTGGCGTGTAGGCCAGCGGCTCGATCTTGCCGCGCGCTGCGATGACGCTGGCGGTCAGCTGTCGCTGCAACTTGATGGACTCTTTGATCCACTGCTTCGATGCTTCGAGACCAGCCGCAATCACTGCTTCGCTGACCTTGGGCGCACCGTTGGCGTAGAACTCGAACGACTTCTCGGTACCGCCCGCCTCCACCATCATGATGGCCACGTCGCCGCTGTCGAGTTCGCGTCCTGCGACGACGAGTTCGAACGTGCTGTTGTCACCTTCCTCGAAGGTTGGGTGGGCGATCCACGTGCCGTCCTGCGAGTACGCCACGCGCACTGCACCAATCGGGCCGTCGAACGGAATGCCGCTGATCATCAGCGCCGCCGACGACGCGTTGATCGACAGCACGTCGTGCGGGTTGACCTGGTCGGCACCGACGACGGTGACGACGATCTGCGTCTCGTTGCGGTATCCGTCGGGGAACGCCGGACGAAGCGGACGATCGATGAGTCGGCAGGTCAAGATTGCCTGCTGGCTCGGGCGACCTTCACGACGGAAGAACGAACCGGGGATCTTGCCCGCGGCATACGCACGCTCTTCCACGTCGACGGTGAGCGGGAAGAAATCGATGCCGTCACGCACGCCCTTTGCGGCGTTGGCGGTGACGAGCACGGTGGTCTTCCCGATGGTTGCTACGACTGCACCCTGCGATTGCAGAGCGAGTTTTCCGGTTTCGAACCGGAGGGTTTTGTCGGTGCCGCTTACGGCGCCCGACACTGAAATGGCCTCGGCCATGTTGTTTTCTCCTGTGTTGTGTTAGCTCTCGCGACCGGTGGTTCCCCTATGGAACCCCTGCAATGGCCGCTTTGGCTTAACGACGAAGCTCGAGTTCGTCGAGGAGTTTGCGATACTTCTCGATGTCGCGATTGCGAACGTAGTCGAGCAATCGACGGCGGCGCCCGACCAACAACATCAGACCACGACGACTGTGGTGGTCCTTGATGTGCGTCTTCAGGTGCTCCGTCAGGCTGTTGATTCGGTCGGTCAAAAGTGCGATCTGCACTTCTGGCGAACCCGAGTCAGTTGCATGCTGACCGTGCTTCGCAATGACGTCTTTGGTCCCCAATTTGGTGGGAGTCGCCATGTTCGTACGTTGCCTCTTTCTGCCTCGCCTCGCATGATTCGCTCGGATGAGCAAGTGCTTGGCGGGTCGTTCCGGGACCATCCCGAAACATCACGCTCGAGCCAGAGCCCAAACGGACTCCGTCATGCTACGGCGCGCGCAGCACATTTCCACCCAGTGCCGCTGATGCACACACCGCTATGTGGCATCGCTACAACGACTCCCGATTCGCGACGAGTCACCACCGCCCGACGACTGGCTCGTACTACGTGGCGGCAGCAGTTCACACACCGCATTGCGCCCAAAGATTCGGCGTTCCATCGAATTGTTTGGAGTCCCACTGGTTTCGGTGGTCGTCATCGAATCGACTCATCTTGAGCGAGCGCTGAAGTCTCGTGTGCTGGCTGGCTACAAGGTGGTTACAGGAAGCACCGTGCACGAGGTAACGGCTGCTGGTTTCCGACTCATCCCTACATTCTCGCGACCGCACTACTCCGTCGAACTACCAGATGGCTCAGAAATGAGCCTCGGTCGTTTCATTGACAACCTGACAATAAGGATGGAGAATCCCTTCCATGAACGTTGACAATGAACTGTTTGCGGCTCATCCGAGCATTGATGTTTCGGTGGACTTCAATGACATCGACTCCGATGAACTGCTCGTACGACCCTGCGATGTTCGTGAGGGAGTGTCGCCGCAGCTGGGGGATGTACTGGTGGCTGGTGACTGGGGGGCGAGGCCGGCCAAGGTGCAAGTGATCGAGATAACGGCGGCGTGGGTGCGTTTGCGG
>VGBY01000067.1 GCA_016870295.1 Actinomycetota bacterium | reverse complement strand
GGGCACGACATCGTGTTTCTCGGCGAACGTGGCCAAGGCAAGACGCGCATCATCCGCTCGCTCACCGGGCTGCTCGATGAATGGATGCCCGTCGTTGCCGGAAGCGAGATCAACGATGACCCGTATCACCCCGTGTCTCGCTACGCGCGCGATTTCGTGCGCGATCGCGGCAACGACACTCCGATCGAATGGGTGCACCGCGACGATCGTTACGGCGAAAAACTTGCCACGCCCGATACGTCGATTGCCGACCTGATCGGCGAAGTCGACCCGATCAAGGTGGCCGAAGGTCGCTACCTCAGCGACGAACTCACCCTGCACTATGGCCTCGTGCCGCGCACCAATCGCGGCATCTTTGCCATCAACGAACTGCCCGACCTCAGCGAGCGCATTCAAGTCGGTTTGCTCAACGTGTTGGAAGAGCGCGACGTGCAGGTGCGCGGCTACAAGATTCGCCTACCGCTCGACGTGTTGTTGGTGGCGTCGGCAAACCCCGAGGACTACACCAATCGCGGGCGCATCATCACCCCGCTGAAGGACCGCTTCGGCAGCCAGATACGCACGCACTATCCACTTGACGTGGCCACCGAAGTGCAGATCGTGCGACAAGAGGCCCGGCCCGCAACGATCGGCGATGTGCAGGTGCGCTTCCCGTCGTTCATGGAAGACATCGTCGCGGAGATCACTCATCTCGCGCGTGGCAACGCGAACGTCAGTCAACGCAGCGGCGTAAGCGTGCGGCTCTCGGTGAGCAACCACGAGTTGCTCGCCGCCAATGCGATGCGACGCGGACTGTTGGCCAAGGAGTCGGTTGTCGCCCCCCGCGTGTGCGACCTCGATGCGCTCGTGGCTTCGACCGCCGGAAAGATCGAAATTGAGAGCGTGGATGAAGGTCGCGACGGCGCAGTATTCGAACAAATCGTGCGGGGCGCCGTGTTACAGGTGTACAAGCGTCGGGTGTCGGGTGACAAGACGCGGGACGTGCTCGCCGCGTTCGAGGCGGGCGCCACCGCCAACACCGGCGAAGACGTCTCGTCGGGCGAACTCGTCAAGTTCGCCACCGAAGTACCCGCGTTGCGCACGCTCGCCCTCGCCCTCGTCGACGGTGACGAGTCACCTGCTGCAGTCGCGAGCGCCGTTGAATTCGTGCTCGAAGGTCTGCACCTCGCCAAGCGTCTGAACAAAGACGCGTCGGGTGGGCGGGCGGTGTATCGCTCGCGTTCGATGAGCGTCTAGCGATACCTCACACCGCGAAGGGTGTGCGAGTCCAGTGCTCCTCGGTGTCGTTGCGGTACCCCGACGGTGCAACGCCCACGAGACGCGACGTGTGGATCGGATAATCAAAGCCCTTCAGCATGAACTCACCGATCGGGTCGGCCGTGATGCCCTCGGGGAGGTGGCGCGCCTGTTCGGTGGGGATCAGCACGCCGTAGTTCGCCGCTTCGTCGCAGAGTCGTGAGGCGAGATTGGGGGCGTCGCCGATGTAGTCCTCGCCTTCGAACAAGATGATGTCGCCAGACGCGATACCGATTCGCAATCGCAAGTCGCCGAGCCGCTCGGCGAACCGCCGCTGCAGTTCGATGGCAAAGATGATGCCGCTGTTCTGGTCGGTGGCAATCGCCATGAACCCGTCACCGAGGAACTTGTCGATGCGCACCCCCAGCTCGGATGCGAGATCGCGGGAGACGGTGCGAAAATCCTTCAGCATCGCCTTGGCATCGTCATCGCTGGTGCGTTGGATGAAGGCGGTAAAACCCGACAAGTCGACGAACAAAATCGTGCGCGGATAACGCATCGTGCCCCCAATGCTACGGTTCGCGTATGGCCGCGCGATTCCGCTACTCACGTTGGGACGGCACGCAGCAGGGCTTCGAGCTCGATGCCGACTCGTTGATCAAAGAGGTCGCCGACGAACTCATCCATCACGGCGACCCGAATGCTGCGTTGCGGCGCATCATGCAGCAAGGCTTGCGCGATCGCAACGGTCGCGAGATCGAGGGTTTGCGCGACACGCTGCGCAAACTGCGCGAACGACGCAAAGAGCTGCTTGAGAGCGGCAACATCGGCAGCGAGTTCGAGGGTGTGGCGCAAGAGTTGAACGACATCGTCGACGAAGAGCGACTTGCCATCGACGACGCCGAGCGCAAGGCCGGTGACTCCGGCGACGAGCGTCGGGCAGCGGTGGCACGCGATGCTGCCGCCGACCGTCGCCTGCGCCTCGACATGTTGCCCGACGACCTTGCCCGGAAGGTGGAGGAACTCAGGCACTACGACTTCCAATCAGCCGACGCACAACGTCGTTTCGAGCAACTGGTCGATCGCCTGAAACAACAAGTCGTGCAGCGGCAGTTCGAGCAGGTCTCGAGTGCGGCCAAGAACATGACACCAGCCGACATCGCCCGGATGAAAGACATGATGGCTGCGCTCAACGAGATGATCGAACGCAAAGAGCGTGGGGAGGATCCGCAGTTCGAACAATTCATGGAAAACTTCGGTGACTTCTTCCCGGAAAATCCGCAGACGCTCGAAGAACTGCTCGAACAACTCGCCCGTCGCATGGCCGCCGCCCAAGCACTGCTCAACTCGATGAGCCCCGAGCAGCGTGCCGAACTACAGGAGCTCATGGCGCAGATGCTCGATGACGCCGATCTGCAGTGGCAGATGGATCGCCTGTCGAACAATCTGCGCGGCGCATACCCGGGCATGGGGTGGGACTCCGAGCAGCAGTTCAGCGGTGATCAGCCGATGCCGTTTGGCGAGGCTCTCCAGCGCATTCAGGAATTGAACGATCTCGATGCGCTCGAGCAGTTTCTGCAGAATGCCTCGTCGCCGGCCGCATTGCAAGAAGTCGACATGGATGCCGTGCGCCGTCTGCTCGGTGACGTATCGGCCGAGTCGCTCGACCGGCTCTCCCGGCTGACCGAAACCCTGCGCGAAGCGGGACTGATCGACCAAAAAGAGGGCCGCCTCGAGCTCACCCCACGCGGGCTGCGCAGCATCGGCAAAGAGGCCCTCCGCGACCTGTTCGGCCGCCTCGAGCGCGACGCCCTCGGGCAACACCGCATCGAACGCATCGGCTCCGGCCACGAACGAGCCCACGAGACAAAGGCCTATGAATATGGAGACCCGTTCCACCTCGACCTGCAGGGCACCCTGCGCAACACCTTGCGGCGGCAGGGCGGCGGGCTGCCGCTGCGTCTGCATCCCGATGACTTCGAGATCGACCAAACCGAGCAGATGACCCGTTCATCCACCGTGCTGATGGTTGATCTTTCGCTGTCGATGCCGATGCGCGACAACTTCCTGCCGGCCAAGAAGGTGGCCATGGCGCTGCACTCGCTGATCTCGTCGCAGTTCCCCCGCGACTACCTAGGGCTGGTGGGGTTCAGCGAAACCGCCCGCGAACTACGAGCCGAGCAACTGCCGGAAGTGTCGTGGGACTTCGTCTACGGCACCAACATGCAGCACGGGTTCACGCTGGCGCGCCGGATGCTCGCGCGCCAAAGCGGCACCAAGCAAATCATCATGATTACCGACGGCGAGCCGACTGCGCACATCCAGGATGACGGGGAGGTTTTCTTCAGTTATCCGCCGACCTACCTCACGATCGAGGCCACACTGCGCGAGGTGTTGCGCTGCACCCGCGAAGACATTCGCATCAATACGTTCATGTTGGATGCCACCGGCGCGTTGCGCGGGTTCGTGGAGCAATTGACCCAGATCAACAAGGGTCGGGCCTTCTTCACCACACCCGAGACACTCGGCGAGTATGTGCTTGTCGACTTCCTGGAGCACAAGCGGTCGCTGCGTCGCACAGGCAGACGTCGCGCGAGTTAGACCGACGCGGTAGTGCATCGCGCGACGCAACCAGTTGCGCGACCCGACCGCACGCGACCCGACCGTCCGTCCGACTTGCAAAAGTTTTACGAACCTGCCAGAATGACACGGCTGTTATTTGGGCGGGGTAGGAAGAAGGGGATAGTGAGTCAACGAATCGATGTCGCGGAAGGTGACGACCGCGCATGGCAAGACCAGGCAAACTGCCTGGGTGTCGATCCCGATCTGTTCTTTCCCGAGCGTGGTGCATCCACTCGTGAGGCCAAAGAAGTGTGCAGGGGATGCGAAGTGCGCGTGCAGTGCCTTGAATATGCGCTTGCCAACGGCGAAAAGTTCGGTATCTGGGGCGGGCTATCCGAGCGTGAGCGACGTCGCTTGCGTCGGCAGCGCGCCCAAGCCAACCGCGGCTCGGCCAGCGCTTAACCGAATCGGCGTTTCGCCGCAATCTTTCCGTTCACCCTTGCCTGATAGGGTGCGGGCATGCCAGGCGGACCAGAAATTTGGATCATCATCGCACTCGTCGTCGTTCTTTTCGGTGGTTCACGACTCCCGAAAATCGCACGCAACCTCGGTCGCGCGCAAGGAGAACTAAAAAAGGGCCTCTCGGAGGGCAACGCCGAAGTCAATAAAGACGCCAAGCCCGAACCGGGCTCGGCGCCCCAGGCGTAACGACCGCTTCTTCGCCAACTCGCCCTGCCGCGAGCCGCAATCTCCCTCAACGCGTCTCGGGGCGAGCCTCAGGCTTTGCTGAATTTCACCCGCCGCTTGCTCACATCGGCAAGCAGTCCCTTGCGTTCGTTGGCGGCGTAGAGATTCAACGAGATATCAGCCTTCTTCCCGCGTGATTTGGCGGTGACCACGACGTCGCTGGCCGTCACCTTCACCGAGACCGACTTCACGCGGGCGTCGTAGGTGCGGTCGAGCCCGATTGCCACCCGCAGAATGCCAGCGAGACTCCGCACGAGGCGCTGATCCGCGGTTGACAACGCGGCAAACTCGGCGTGCTCGGGTTTCGGCACACTCTTGCGGTGGTAGCGGGCGATCTGGGCAATGATTTCCACCTCGCGATCGGTCAGACCCATCAGTTCGGCGTTGCGCACGAGGTAGTACGTGTGCAAGTGGTGCTTGGCATGCGACACCACCACACCCACATTGGCGAGCAGAGCGGCGAACTCGAGGTACTGCTTGCTCTCCGGCGCGAGCGCGAGCGTGTCAGCAAGTTCGTCGAAGAGTTGACCGGCGAGTTCGGCCACATGCTGGGAGTGATCAGGACGATCGTCGCAGCGGTCGGCGAGTTGTTGCACGCTGCGGCGCGCCGCATCGTGGTCTTTGTCAACCTCGATGAGCCCCTCGCGTCGCAAGGTGTCGAGCAACAAGCCCTCACGTAGTGCGTAGTCGGAGAACATGATCGACTTCAACTCGAACGTATCGACGAGCCCCTCGAGGATGAGTGCGCCGGCGAGGATGATGTCGCCGCGGTTTGACTCGAGACCGAATCGCTTGATGCGTTCCTCCACCGTGGAAGCCGACTGCAGAGCGGTCACCACGGCGCGCACCTCGTCGCCGCTGAACTCAAACCGGTTCATGCTCTTGGGTTCACTGTCACCGCGCATGCGCAGAATCATGCGGGCGATCGTTTCGGATGTTCCCGACGATGCAGCGACGACCTCGAAACCGAGTTCCTGCACTTCGGGCGCGACGACGGAGAGGGACGAACGAATGAACGCGCGGCAACTCGGCACGGCACTCGGGTGCAGCGTCGTATTTGCAAAGAATCGGTCGGTAAGTCGCACGGCGCCAAGTTTGAAACTGCGGGCAAACAGCACTTCGTCGTCGAGACCGACCACCACTTCGGTGCTGCCACCCCCGATGTCGCAGACGAACATCGGTCGGTCGTGGATGCCGATGGCGTTCAACACACCAAGGTGGATGAGTCGTGCCTCTTCGACACCCGAAACGACTTCGATGTCGACGCCCGCCGCCTTTCGCACTTGCTTCAAGAAGTCCGAGCGGTTCTTCGCCTCGCGTACGGCACTCGTGGCGACCGCGCGCACCTCGGCGTCGTGCGACTCCGCAATGGCGGCCAAGCGCACCAAACATTTGATGCCACGCTCTATGGCTTCGTCGGATAGTTCCTTCATGTCGCCACCACCGTGGCCCAACCGCACGACTTCTTTCTCCCTCGTCACGACTTC
>VGBY01000066.1 GCA_016870295.1 Actinomycetota bacterium | reverse complement strand
CGCTACGTACCGTGGCGGGCTTCAGTTGTCCGCCGAGGATGATGGTGGCCATGTGGTGATTCCTTTCGGTTGATGGTGATTACGGATCGTGGTTGGGGGAACTGACAACGTAGTGATGGGGTGTTCGCTGAGGCGAACAGGTGTTCTCCTCGGCAAGTTCACCATAGCGAACGGATGTTCGCTTTACAACCCCCGCTCAAACCCAAGCCCAGTATGGGTTTGCGGGCCGCTCTGAAAAATCCCGAACATGTGTTTGACCTTGGGGGCGAACAGGCGTACGCTCAACCCATGACCAAAGACAACACCAATCCCATCGCCCGGCTGGGCGAGAGTCAGCGCAAGATCCTCGTCTTCATCGAAAAGTGCATGCGCGATCGCGGCTATCCGCCCTCGGTGCGAGAGATCGGCGAAGCCGTTGGATTGTCGTCATCGGCCACCGTGCACAACCACCTTGCCGCCCTGCAAGAACTCGGCTACCTGCGCCGCGACCCCACCAAACCCCGCGCGCTCGAGGTGCGCTTCGATGCGGCGTCCGGCGTGGCGATGGAGCGCCGCCCCGCCAAGTACATCCCGCTTGTCGGCGAAGTCGCCGCGGGTGTCAATGTGCTCGCGCAAGAAAATGTGGAAGATCTCGTGCCGCTGCCGATGGACTTCACCGGTGACGGCGAACTCTTCATGCTGAAGGTGCGTGGTGATTCGATGATCGAAGCCGGCATTCTCGACGGTGACTTCGTCGTCTGCCGCCAGCAAAACGTCGCACGCAATGGTGATGTGGTCGTCGCCGGTATCCCCGGTGATGAGGCGACCGTGAAGACGTTCAAGCGCGACGGCAACAAAATCGTGCTCGTGCCGTCGAATGCAAAGATGAAGCCGCTCACGTTCGACGCCTCCGAAGTCAGCATCTTCGGCAAGGTGGTTACCGTTCTGCGACGGATGTAATCCGGAGCAGAACCAGCGACAACTTCTGCGACGGATGTAATGCGCGGCGCGGCGACGCGGCCAGAGAGATCAGCTACACGCCGAGGCGTTTGGCGAGCAACTCGATCTTTGCATTCGGTTGCACTACCGCCACACGCACATTGTTGGCACCACCCGCACCATAGAAATCGCCAGGGCTGACGAGAGTTCCGCCATCACGAGCAAGTCGCTCGGCGAATTGCCAGCCGTCGGCAGCATCAAACCACAGGTAGAAACCACCGGCCGGTTGCGGCACCGCGATGCCCGACCACTTTGACAAAATCTCGGCGGTGCGTTGTAGACGTCGCGCGTACACATCGCGTTGCGCTGCGACATGTGCATCATCATTCAGCGCCACCACGCCGGCCGCTTGGGCCGGGCCCGGCACCATCATGCCGACGTGCTTGCGAACTTCTTTGAGGTAGTTGACGATCTCGGCATCACCCGCGTAGAACGCCACGCGTACCCCAGCCAGATTCGAACGCTTCGAGAGCGAATGCAGCGCGACCACACCATCGAGTCCGTTTTGCAAGATGGTCTCCCCCGAGCGGCTCCACGTGAACTCCACGTAGCACTCGTCGCTGAACACCGTGACGCCATGATTGCGACCCCACAATGCGGCCGCGGCAAGGTCGTCGAGCGCTCCCGTGGGGTTGCTCGGTGAGTTCACCCACAACATCAGTGCTCGTGCGACATCTGACGCGCTGATCGCATCGAGATCGAGCCCACCCCGCGCATTCATCGGCACGGGCACGGCACGGCAACCCGCGAGAGTCGCCCCCATCTCGTACGTCGGATACGACACGGCCGGATACAGCACGGTGTCGCGGTCGGGGCGTCGCAACTTCATGTATTGCGGGGTCGTAGCAACGAACTCCTTCGAGCCGACGCAGGCGGCGATCTGTGCGAGCGGTACGTCGATGTTGAATCGTCGGCGCATCCACTCGCGCGCGGCAGAACGCAGCGGTTCTGAACCGATGCTCGGCGGATACCCACGTTCGGTGTTCGACGACGAGAGCGCCGCAACCACCGCCGCAGTCGGCGCATCGCACGGTGTACCAATCGAGAGGTCGATGACTCCCCCGTCGTGCTTGGCGGCCAGCTTTGCGAGCGCGTCGAGGCGGTCGTACGGATACGGCGGTGGAACGAACGGCTGCGACGTCATACGCGTGCGGGCCCTTGAAGAGTCATGGTGTAACGACGAATTCTGTCAGGCGGCCACGCGAAGCATCGGCCAACCTCGCGCGCACACGGATGCCACCGTCTTCGTGCGTGGTCGACACCACTTCGCCCTCGCGGTGGATTGCGGCCATCACATCACCCCGTTCATACGGCACCAGCAGCTCGACAACCGCGGTCAGCGAGCGCACACGATCGGCGATGGTGCGCAAGAGATCGTCAATCCCCTCGCCAGTGGCAGCAGAGATCGCCACCGAGCCCGGGTTGTCGTACACCATTCGCTTGGCCGCATCGTGGTTGACGTCGCACTTGTTGAACACCAGTAACTCCGGTACGCGATCAGCCTCGATTTCGCCGAGCACTTCGCGCACGGCGGCGATCTGACCTTCGGGGTCGACCGCGCTCGAGTCCACCACGTGCAACAGCAAGTCGCTGCGGGTGGCGACCTCAAGCGTGCTCTTGAACGCCTCGATCAACGTGTGCGGCAGACGCTTGATGAAACCAACCGTGTCGGTGAGCAATACGGGTTCGCCACCGGGCAGGGCGAGGCGTCGCGTGGTGGGGTCGAGCGTGGCGAACAGGCGGTTCTCCACCAAGACGCCGGCGTCGGTCAGCCGGTTGAGCAGCGTCGATTTTCCGGCGTTGGTGTACCCGACGATGGTGACGTTGGCCAGCCCGCTACGCGAGCGACCCTTGCGTTGCTCGTCGCGGGTGCGTTGCAGTTCGCGCAATTCGCGATCGAGTTTGGCGATGCGGTCGTTGATACGACGGCGGTCGGTTTCCAATTTCGTTTCACCAGGGCCGCGGGTGCCGATACCGCCACCCTGCTGCGTGAGCCCCGCACTGGCACCGCGACGAATGCGCGGCAGGCGGTAACGCATCAACGCCAATTCCACTTGTGCCTTGCCTTCGAGCGTGTGGCTGTTCTGGGCGAAGATGTCGAGAATCACCGCCGTGCGATCAATCGCGGTGCGACCGAGCGTCTTTTCCAAATTGAATTGCTGGGCCGGCGACAACTCGTTGTCGAACACCACCGTGTCGGCGTCGACGGCAAGACACGTCGCCTTCAACTCATCGACCTTGCCCTTGCCGATGAAGGTGGCCGGGTCGGGCGCATGACGACGTTGGGTGAGTCGCGCCACCACATCGGCACCCGCCGTATCGACGAGGCGTTCGAGTTCGTCCAAACTTTCATTCGTCTGATCGTCGTCGCGACCATCGAGTGTCACGCCGACGAGCACGATCTTTTCGCGAATCGTGCGCTCGATGAGCGTGCGGCCGAGCGCTTCCTGGTACGGAGTGCTCACAGCGCCACCGGCAATGGCAACATCACAGCGCCACCTCGAACATGCCGACGAACGTCGTCGGCCCCGTCAACTGCACCCGCCCGCGCGACGGCGCATGCAGCGTGACCAGCGCATCGCCACCTGGCATGTGCACCAGCACTTCACATCGCTCGGTGGCCTGCGGCACGAGCCCCCACCACACCGCGGCCCACGCGCTCGCGCATGCTCCGGTGCCGCACGCTTGCGTGATGCCCGCTCCGCGTTCGTGCACGCGCATCGTGATGGCGTTCATCTCTGGCCCCGGCGCGATGACTTCGAGGTTCACCTGCGGGATCATCCGCCCCAACGAGAGGATGTCGACGACCGCCACATCCTCCACCCCCACCACCGTGTGCGGATTGCCAACCGAAACGTGCATCACCGGCCGATCGGGGTGTGCGCCGATCTTGTCCCAACCTTCTGGTGCGTCGATGCGGGTGAGCTCACCCATGTCGACACTCGCCATTGCGGAGTCGCTCGACTGTGCACCGACGGTGACTGCGCGCTCACCCGCGTCGGTGTGCAGACGATATGTGCGTTCACCGCGGGCATCATCAGCGCGAAACAGCGCGTGGGCGAAACATCGTGCACCGTTGCCGCTCATCTCGGCGCTGGAACCGTCGCTGTTGTACAACTTCATGCGCGCGTTCACGTCGTCGATGCGCTCCGACAGCAACAGCCCGTCGGCACCGACGCCCGTCGAACGGTCGCACCAGGTGCGGGCGAGCGCCGACCAGTCGGGGGTCGCGCCCGTTGCCGGGTCGACCCCGCCACTCGGCGGCAGATCAGCAAGGTCGAGCACGAGAAAATCGTTGCCCCAGCCGTCGAATTTGTTGATGCGCACCGTCATGTTCGTGCCCTCATGCCTATCGCAGCGCGGCAGGCTGGGTCACGCTGCACCACGCAGGGCGGCGAGCACGATTGGTGCCACCTCGGCAACCGGATCGGCCTGCACGGTCACCCAATCGATGCGCGGGTCGCGGCGAAACCAGCGCTCTTGTCGCACCGCAAACTGGCGAGTGTGTAACACGATCTGGGCCACGGCCGCATCAAGCGACATGGTTCCGTCGAGGTGGTCGAGCAATTCCTTGTAGCCGAGGGCTTGACGGGCTTCGCGTGACAGCGCAAACCGTGCGGCGAGACTCCGCACTTCATCGAGCAGGCCGGCAGCCATCATCGCGTGCACGCGCTGCTCAATCCGCGATGACAACGTCTCGCGCGGCCAAAAAATGCCGACCTGCGCGACGTCGCTCGGCGGATACGCACCGGTGCCCGGGCCGAATGACGAGAACGGCTTGCCGCTACCGATGCACACTTCGAGTGCACGCTCGATGCGTCGGCGATTCGACTTGTCCATTCGCGAGGCAGCCAGCGGATCGAGATGGTGCAGGCGCGCATAGAGAACATCCACGCTCGATTCGGCCTGCAACGTGGCGCGAACCTCGGGCCACTCGCCCGGCAGCTGCAAATCGTCGATCACCGCGGTGAGGTACAAGCCGGTGCCGGCAACGAACAGTGCGTCGGCGCCCGCCTTGTTGATCTGCTCGCGCGCTGCGGTTGCGTGCGACTTGAATTCCGCCACGGTGAATCGCTCGTCGGGGTTGACAAGATCCAGGCAATGGTGCGGTACTGCAGCCTGATCGACAGCGGTGGGTTTCGCCGTGCCGATGTCCATGCCGCGATACACCTGCATTGCATCGACCGCCACGATGTGTGCGCCGGTCTCTTGCGCCACGGCCATCGCAACATCGCTCTTCCCACTTGCAGTGGGTGCGACGATGGCGACTTGGCGCATGCTCACGCCGAGGCAACGGCGAGCCGCGTGCGGTGCGTCGGCATCGCGGTTACTTCCACGAGGCGACCCGACAGGTGGAAGCGTGCGGCGTCGATGATCTCCACGTTTGCGTACGTGCCGAGACGCAATTTTTCGTCGGCAGTGAAGTGCACCAGTTTGTTCTGTCGAGTGCGACCAGTGATGTGATCGGGGTTCTTCTTGCTCATTCCTTCGACCACTACTTCTTCGACTCGACCAATTCGCGCACGGTGCTTTTGCACCGCCGTGCGGTCGAGCACCACCTTCAACCGCTCGTATCGCTCGCCCGCCACTGTGGCGTCACAGAACTTGTCGACCATCTCTGCTGCGGTCGTGCCTTCGCGCGGCGAGAAGATGAAGGCATAGGCAGAATCGAACTCGGCTGCCGCAGCAACTTCCATCGTTCGCTGAAAGTCGGCTTCGGTCTCACCCGGGAAGCCAACGATCACATCGGTGGTTACCGCAAGGTCATCGATGGTGCCGCGCGCTTCTGCGAGCCGATCGAGATACCGCTGCGCTGTATAGCCACGGTGCATCGCCGCGAGCACCGCGTCGCTGCCCGATTGCAGTGGGTAATGCAAGTGCTCGCACACCGACGCCGTCTCGGCCATTGCGAGCAGTGTGTCTTCGCGCATGTCCTTGGGGTGCGGGCTCATGTAGCGAACACGTTTTACCCCAGGCACCTCGCCCACTGCGCGCAGCAACGCGGCGAACTGCGGGGCGATTCGCACAGAATCGTCACCCGCACGACGGCTGGCCAGCGATAGGTCACGACCGTACGAGTTGACGTTTTGGCCGAGCAGGAA
>VGBY01000065.1 GCA_016870295.1 Actinomycetota bacterium | reverse complement strand
CACCAGTCGATGAAACACTCGAGCTCGACGATCTGCAAGCGCATCTGCACTCGTTGCCTCATATGCCGACCGCGATCCCCTACGTCACCTCGTATTACGCCGACCGCTGGGGCTTCTGCCTCACTCACGAGCAGCGTGAACAACTACAACCGGGGCGTTATCGGGCCGTCATCAAGAGCAAGAAGTTTGACGGAGTGTTGAATTACGCCGAGTTGATTCTGAGAGGCGCGAGCGAACAGGAAGTTTTTCTGTCGACCTACGTCTGCCACCCGTCAATGGCAAACAACGAAATCTCGGGCCCATCGGTGGTCACTTACATCGCGAAATGGCTGGCTTCACTCGACCGCCGTTACACCTACCGAATCATCTTCATTCCGGAGACCATCGGCTCCATCTGCTACTTGAGTCGACACCTGCCAGAAATGAAGTCGCGCACCATTGCCGGCTTCAATGTCTCCTGCGTCGGCGACGACCGTACCTACTCCAGCATCGAGACTCGCAAAGCCGACACAACGACTGATCGGGTCGCCAAACATGTGCTTGCTCACATCGGCACGCCGACGCGAGTTCACACGTACCTTGAGCGCGGTAGTGACGAGCGCCAGTACTGCAGCCCGGGTGTCGATTTGCCAGTCGTCGGTTTGAGCCGGACCCGCTTCACTTCGTATCCCGAGTACCACACTTCGCATGATGACTTCACTGTTGTTACTGCAAGTGGCCTCAAGGGCGGCTACGAATTTGTAAAGGCGTGCATCGAAGTGCTCGAGGGCAACCGCCGATACATGGCAACGCAATTGTGCGAACCACAGCTCGGGCGACGCGGCTTGTACCCCACGTTGGGGGCCGGACGAATTGATGCCTCCGTTGAGGACCTGCTGAACGTGCTCGCGTACTCCGACGGCGCAACTGACTTGCTTGAGATTGCGGAACGTTGCGCGATGCCATTTGCAAGAGCACGTCACGCCGCGGAGTTGTTGCTTCGCGAACAACTACTCCGCGTCGTCGACTAGCGCAAAGGCAGTTCGGGCCCGATACCGGGTGGATTAATCGCGTCGTCAGCGACCGAGAGCTGGATAGAACTTGATCTTCACCAGTAGGTGCAGCATGAACGCAATCTCCGTGTCACTCAAACGCTTGGTGTACTCACGAGTCGACACGTTGAAGTAGGAAACGTTCTTGTCCATCGACGATGGCCACTCTTTGACGATCTTGATGCGGCTCGTGTCGTTGCCCTTCTTTCCAAAACTTGCCAGCTCGCGTTCGAGTGCCGCGGCTTTGTCATCGGCGGAAACATCTCGGTATTGAGTACCGAGTCGATCCGTAACATCAGCCGCAGGTACACCTGCGTAGATGTGGTTTGGCTTCATGTCGCGAGTGACGACAGAACCGAGCATCGCCATGCTCCTTTCTCCGGCGTGGATTGGCGACACCAGACAATGGCCAACAAGCCAGACGTCATCGTCAATACGCATCTCGGTTTGCGAGTCCCAGTTGCAGCCCTGCAACGTATCGCCAAAGCGCATATGCGTCCAGAGTTGTGAGTGGGCGCCGATTCCGACACCGTTGCCGATGGTCGAACGCTCGGTGGAGTCAACGATGACACCTTGTCCGATCCAACAACACATGCCAATCGAGAGCGGCGAGTTCCCACCCAACTGAGTGTTTTCTCGAATCAAGGAGTAGTCACCGATATGTACTTCTGGGCCTTCAATGGAGACGTTGTCACATATCTTTACGCCGTCACCCAAGACGAGTCGGTCCGCCTCGATACGCACGTTCTTGCCGATTCGAACCGCCTTCTTGTCGTCGAACGTGTGCGGCATGTGTACCGTTGCCTCAGTGGTGAGTCGTGTGGATAGAAGTCAGCAAAACCCAACACAGACACTATTGGTCACTGCTGCCAATGCTCGACCTTCCCGACAACGGTGCCTGATGTGACGAAACATCAGTCGACCAATGCGTGGCTCGTCGCGCAGGGTCGCGTGCTGGCGAGTGCGACCGTGGCGGAGTCGCGGGCCGAACGTCGGCGCGGGATGATCGGCGAACACAACCCTGAGTTCGCACTCGTGCTACCGCAATGCCAGTGGGTGCACTCCTTTGGGATGCGGTGCGCACTTGACGTGGCGTATCTCAACGACGAGTCTCAGGTGGTGAAAGTGCAGCGCCTTGCCCCCATGCGACTGCCCCTGCCGGTTCGTGATGCGCGCACCGTGGTTGAAGCCAAGGCTGGCTCGTTCGAACGGTGGGGCTTGCGCGTCGGCGATGTGGTGGAGGTACGGCGCACATGACGGGGCGACTGGTGCTCGTCGCCACCCCGATCGGCAATCTGGCCGACATCACTTCGCGCGCGGTCGACGCGCTGCGTGAGGCCGACGTCATCTGTTGCGAAGACACGCGGCACTCCAGCAAGTTGCTGCAGCACATCGGCGTGAGCGAAAAACCACTCGTCATCGTGAACGAACACACCGAACACGATTCACGCGAGAAGCTCGTCTCGTTGGTTGCGCAAGGCAAGGTCGTTGCACTCATAACGGATGCGGGCAGCCCAGGCGTCAGCGACCCCGGTGAACGCATCGTGCGCGCCGCAATTGACGCGGGCTTACTCGTGACATCAACACCCGGGCCATCGGCGGCGATCATGGCGGTGACCCTGAGCGGACTGCCCTCCGCGCGCTTCGTTTTCGAGGGATTCCTACCACGCTCGGGTGTCGAACGCAAAGAGCGCCTCGAGGCGATAGCGGCGGAATTGCGTACCGCCGTGTTGTACGAAGCCCCACACCGACTCCACAAAACACTCACCGATCTGGAGACGATGTGCGGAGCGAATCGCCGCATCGCGATTGCCGCCGAACTCACGAAGGTGCACGAAGACATCTGGCGTGGCACGTTGCACGACGCGGTGAAACGCCACGCCGATGGCGAGCCACGTGGTGAATTCGTGCTCGTGCTCGCGGGGGCGACACCGATCGGGCCACCCAGCGACGAAGAGTTACTCAACGCGTTGCGAACAGAAATCGCGGCCGGCGTCTCACGGAAGGATGCCGCATCGCGAGTGTCGGCTCGCTTCGGTGTGTCGAAGCGGCACGTGTACGAGTTGACGCTGACGCTCGGTTAACGCGGCAGCAACAATTCAGTTAGCGCGGGAGCAACGCGAGTTGTCGCGACTGGGCCACCAACTCCCCCGACGCATTCCACATCGTGCCGTCTTCTTCGAACATGCCGTCGCGCAGTTGTCGGGTGAGAAACTCCGCGGCAACGGGCTGACCGTCGGGTATCCCACGCAGGTAAAACGAGAGTTGTACCGTCGGCACCCAGCCGGGTGGCCCGGCCACGTTGAACATCGCCGGCGGCAACGAATCGCAGAACAACGTGAGAGCAAGCGCGTCGACGGGGCGTCCGTCACGAAATGCGCACCAACCGCGCACCAGCGCCTGACCGTTTGGTGCGCCGCGGGCGAACCCAGTGTCATCAGGGTGCAACCGAACGTCGACGTTCTGCATGAGTCCAGGCATGACGGCGTTCGGGTTCGGGTTCGCGTTCGGACCCGTCTCGCCGCGCGGCACCGCCAACGCGAAGTCGGGCAGGTTCGCCATCTCCTGCGTGACGTGTCGTCGCGCACCAGGAGGTAGTGCGTTGCCGCACGTGCCGATCGCCGTCACGACCACGCGGTCGCCGTGTCGCATCGTGGCATGCGCAGTGGCGAAGGCTTTGCCGGTCTTCACCACACGAGTCTCGATCACGACATCAGCGTCGTTCACCGGCCCGAGGTAGTGACAGGAGATGGCGACGGGCAGCGAACGACCGGTCGCCTTGCACATCGCCGCAGATACCAGCGCCAAGAGATAGCCACCGTTCGCGTTACCCCCGATGTCCCACCCGTCGTGCACGCGCGCCAAGAACGTGTCGTCGCCGTTCGCGTGGACGCGAGTGGCCTCATCGAACCGAAAAGTCATCGCGTTGAGCGTAGGTTGGAATGGTGCCGAAGTTCTCGTCGACGACACCTATCTATTACGTGACGGCCAAGCCGCACCTCGGGCACGCCTACACCACGATCATCTCCGACGCCGTCTGCCGGTGGCATCGCCTATGCGGCGACGATGTGCACCTGCTGACTGGCACCGACGAACACGGTCTGAAGGTGCAGCAATACGCCGATGCCGCCGGCAAGTCGCCGCGACAGTTCGTCGACGAGATTGCACCGTTGTACGCCGATGCATGGAAACGGCTCGACGTGAAGTACGACGACTTCATCCGCACGACCGAAGACCGCCACAAGCGCGGGGTGCACAAACTGCTGAAGGCCTGCTACGACGCCGGCGACATCGAGCTCGACGTGTACCGCGGTCATTACTGCGTCGCGTGCGAGGCGTACTACATCGAAGAGGAACTCGTCGGCGGTAACTGCCCGATCCACAAGACGAAAGCGGACTATGTGGAAGAGGAGAACTACTTCTTCCGACTCTCGCGCTTTGAGCAACGACTACTTGATTGGTACGACCAACACCCCGACGCGATCGTGCCGAGTTTTCGACGCAACGAAGTGCTCGGGTTCATCAAGGGTGGCTTGCAGGATTTCTCCGTAAGCCGCAAGACCCTGAAGTGGGGTATCCCCCTGCCGTGGGACGACAAGCACGTTACGTACGTGTGGTTCGATGCTCTCGCCAACTACATCACGGCCCACGGTTACGGCAGCGACGACAAGCAGTTCGCGTCGCGCTGGCCCGTTGACTGGCACTTCATCGGCAAGGACATCATCCGATTTCACTGCGTGTACTGGCCGGCGATGCTCATGTCCGCCGGCATCGAACCACCGAAGGGTTGGGCGGTCGGCGGCTTTCTGCTCGTCGGTGGCGAAAAGATGTCGAAGACCACCGGCAACGTGGTGAGCCCGCTCGATCTGATCGACGAGTTCGGTGTCGACGGGTTTCGCTACTACGTGCTCGCCGACACGATCTACGGCAACGACGGCGACTTCACCTACGAGGGTCTCGTCGCGCGGTACAACTCCGACTTGGCGAACAACCTCGGCAACCTTGCCGCGCGCGTCGCCACCGTGGTGGAGAAGAAGTGTGGTGGCCGCGGCCCGGCGCCACGCCACGACTCACCACTCGCACGGGTTGCCGCGGATGCGGTGCGCGACGCCGATGCCGCATGGCGTGGCGTGCAGCCGAGTCGCGCACTCGAGGCGACGTGGAACCTGATTCGCGCGACGAATGCGCATCTCGAACAACACGAGCCCTGGAAGATGCAACCGGGCGCCGCTGTCGATGCGGTGATGGGTGACGCGTTGGAAGCACTGCGCATCGTCGTGATGCTGGCAAATCCCGCCCTGCCGACCACCACACAGGAGATTTGGCGACGCATCGGCTTGAGCGGTCGAATCGAAGAGCGTCGCATCGGTGTCGATTCGAAGTGGGGCCTCTACCCGGGCGGGCTCGTCGTCAAGAAGGGCGAGCCGCTCTTCCCGCGCAAGAAGGCGTAGTCGTCGTGACGAACTCCGCGACGACAAAGGCCGACACTGTCGCGTGGGTTGACACGCACTGTCACGTGTACGACGACCGCACGCCCGGCGGTGCCGATGGTTCCATCGCCAATGCAAAGGCGAACGACGTCACGAAGATGATCGTGATCGGCACCGACGCCACCACCTCACCGTTGGCACTCGACATCGCTGCACGACATCACAACGTGTGGGCGACCGTCGGACTGCACCCACACGACGCCAAGCTGGGCTTCGACACGATCACGCCGCTCTTGCGCTGTGCCCCGGGCAAAGCCGAGTGGCTCGACGCGACGGGCCTGGCCGCCAAGAAAATCGTGGCCATCGGCGAATGCGGGCTTGATTTTCACTACGACCACTCGGAACGCGACGTGCAACGCGCGGTGTTCGCCCAACACATCGCCCTCGCCAAGCAGCTCGATCTTCCCCTCGTCATTCATTCGCGTAATGCGTGGCCCGACATGTTCGATGTGCTCGACGGCGAGGGTGTGCCCGAGCGCGTGATCTTCCACTGCTTTACCGGCGACGAAGCCGAAGCCCGCGAAGCAGTGAAGCGTGGTGCGTGGCTCTCGTTTTCGGGGATCGTCACGTTCAACAAGGCGGACGA
>VGBY01000064.1 GCA_016870295.1 Actinomycetota bacterium | reverse complement strand
GACGAAGAAGCCGGCCAACACACGAGTGGTGCTGCGCGCCGATCAGGCAAAGTTCAAAGACATGTTGCGCGCCGCGCTAAGCGGCTGACAGAGTTCCCGTCGCGCGCCGCCTTAGGCGACTTGCGACTTAGGCGAGGGGCAGTACGTTCAGGCAACGGGAAGAACGTCGACGACCTTGCGGCCGCGACGCTGCCCGAACTTCACCGCGCCGTCAACGAGCGAGAAGAGCGAGTCATCACTGGCGCGACGCACGTTCTTGCCCGGGTGCACCTTGGTGCCGCGCTGGCGAACGATGATGCTGCCAGCCGTGATCTTCGTGCCGTCGAACACTTTGACTCCGAGACGTTGCGCATTTGAATCGCGACCGTTCTTTGTTGAACCGCCACCCTTTGTCTTTGACATGATTCAGCCTTTCGCGATGCTGGTGATCTTGACGACGCTGTAGCGCTGACGATGGCCGAAGCGACGACGCTGGTTGGTGCGACGCTTGTAGGTGAAGCCGTCGATCTTGTCGCCGGCGTCTACGCCGACGATGGTGCCCTTCACGCTGGCCTTGGCCAGTTCCTTCGGGGTGGAAAGCACGGTGCCGCCGTCGACGACGAGCACCGGACGGAATGAGACCTCAGAACCGGTGGCGCCGCCGAGCAATTCGACGCGCAAGGTTTGCCCGCTCGTCACCTTTTCTTGCTTGCCACCTGTGGCGATTACTGCGTACATAACGGCTTCGTACTCTATCGGGCGTTCTTTGGCAGGTCGGCACCAGCCTCGACTGCCGCCTCGTCTTCCAACATTTTGGTGTCGACGATGACCCCACGACCATGGCACGACTGACAAGTGTCGGCGAATGCGGTGAGCAAGCCCTCGCCGATGCGCTTGCGGGTCATCTGCACGAGGCCCAGTTCGGAGATATCGAACACCTGGGTACGGGTCTTGTCGCGCGACAGCGCCTTGCGGAATGCCTCCACTACTCGGCGGCGGTTCTCCTTGACCTCCATGTCGATGAAGTCGATCACGATGATGCCGCCGATGTCGCGCAAGCGAAGTTGATGGGCGATTTCCTCAGCGGCCTCGAGGTTGTTGCCGAGCACCGTTTCTTCGAGATTGTTCTTGCCGACGTTCTTGCCGGTGTTCACGTCGATGACGGTGAGCGCCTCGGTGTGCTCGATGACGAGCGAACCTCCGGACGGTAGCCACACCTTGCGATCAAGCGCCTTGCGCAACTGTTCCACCACACGGTGCTGCTCAAAGAGCGGGAAGCCCTGCTCCTTTTCGCTCCAATACTCGACGCGATCGACGAACTCCGGGTTGAAATCACCGATGTAGTCGCGTACCTCTTCGAACAATGCACGGTCATCGATGACGATGCCCCGATAGTCGCTGCTGAACTCCTCGCGGATCACCCGCACCGCAAGCGACGGCTCGCGATAGAGCAGCGTCGGCGATGAGGCCTTCTCCGCCTGTTGCTTGATGCGATCCCAACGCTCCACCAATTGCTTCATGTCGGTGGTGAGCTCGTGCTCGGTGGCGTTTTCGGCGGCAGTGCGCACGATCAGCCCGTGCTCCTTCGGCTTGATGCGATCCAACACGGTGCGCAAGCGACGACGCTCGCCCTCGGGCAATCGCTTCGAGATGCCGTACGTCTTTGAATCCGGGATGAGCACGACGAATCGACCTGGCAGCGACACTTCTTGCGTGAGGCGGGCGCCCTTTTCACCGATTGGGTTCTTCGTCACCTGACAAAGGATGAGCTGGCCACGCTTCAGCACGTGTTCGATGCGTGGCTCGGGTCCTTGCTCGACGACGTCTTCTTTGTCGAATTGCACGTCGCCCCGGTAGAGCACGGCGTTCTTTGGCGTCGCAATGTCGACGAACGCTGCCTCCATCCCCGGCAGCACGTTTTGCACCTTGCCGAGGTAAATGTTGCCGTGGATTTGGTACACGTCATCGGCCGGGCGACTCACATAGTGCTCGATCAGACTGCGGCCCTCGAGCACGGCCACTTGCGTCAGGTCGTTGTGCACGTGCACGCACATGAGGTACCGACCGAGCGGCCGTCCGTCGCGTTCTTTGCCGCGTCGGCGGGCGATGAGTTCGGCGTCGATCTCTTCTGGCGAGCGATGTGAGCGGCGGTCGGAAGTACGGTCGGCGCGGTCGGTGTTGCGATCGCGGCCACCACGATTGCGGTTGCGGCCACCCCGGCGACGGCGCCGGTTGCGACCGCCACCCTCGCGGCCCCCGTCGCGGCTCCTTCCCTCGCGGGCCTCACCGTTATCTCGGGAGCCGTTGTCTCGAGGGGCATTGTCACGCCTGGCGCGTTCACGGGTATCGCCATCGCGGGTGTCGCCATCACGCGAGTCATCGTCAGGCGATTCCGCAGCACGCGTCTCGGCGGCACGAAAGGCCCGACCAGGCGGCGGTGGGATCGATGGGCGACCTTCGCGAGGCGGGTCGGGCAACTCCACGGGTGAGCGTTCGCTCTCGCCGGATTCGTTCGTCATGTCAAAAACCTTTCCTGTGGCGGCAACTCCGCGCCAGATGCGCCGGACTGCCGTGCCGTAGCGCGGTGCGCACTTCTCCCCTTGCGCTCGCACGCTCGTGCGTATGTCGAAATCTGTTGTCGGGATGTTTCCCAACTCCACCTTCCATGCTACCGAGGGGTAGCCAGCAGTTGGCGGACTGTTACGCCGAGCGCCGCATTTCCACGCTCTGCACCAACCCGATCATCAACGCCCACGCCACGAGGTGAGAACCGCCGTAGGAGATGAAGGGCAGCGGCAGACCCGACACCGGGGTGATGCCGATCGTCATCCCGATGTTCTGGAACACCTGCCACGCCAGTGTGGTGAAGACCCCCGCCACGATGAACCGTCCGAATGGCGAGTTGGCATTGCGGCCGACGATCCAGACACGCAAGAGAATGAAGGCGAACAGTGCGAGCACGATCACACAGCCCACGAGCCCAAATTGTTCACCGAGTGCCGAAAACGGGAAGTCCGTCGATTGCACGGGGATGAATCGCCCGTTCGTCAACTCCCCTTGCAGATACCCCTTGCCGAAGTAGCCGCCAGCTGCGACGGCGCGTTTGGCGTACCGCACTTGCAACACGAGTTCCTGCAGGCTCGAGTCGGTGGTGTTGTTCTGATTCCACAACGCAGTAAAGCGCTCAAGTTGGTAGTCGCGCACCAGACCAGACCAGATTGACGCGATAAAACTGCCGATCGCCAAAATCGTCGCGCCGATGAAATGGCGACGCTGGGTGCCCGCAACAACCAACACACCGACGACACCGGCCGCAAGCGTCATGGCCGAACCGAGGTCGGGTTGAAAGAGAATGAGACCGAACGGGATTCCTGCCAAGATGCCGGCGCGCACGATTTCGTCGTACGGCAGCGATCGCGTGGCGGCCTCGGCGAACCACGCTGCCAACACCAACACGATGATTGGCTTCATGATCTCCGCCGGCTGCACGGCGATCGGCCCCAAGTCGAAGGAGAGTTTCGTTTCTCCGCTGGTGCGGCTCCACAACAAGAGGATGAGCAAGGAGAACGTGGCTGGCGCATAGAACCACATGGCCTTGCCGCGTAGCCATTCGTGTCCGACGAACATCACACCGAACAATGCAGCGGCGGCCACGATGAGGAAGATCACTTGTCGCTGGGTGAAGTAATACGGGTCGGCGCCACGTAGTACGAGTCGTGGGCTGGTTGTCGCAAAGATGTTGAAGACGCCAATCACCAACAACGTGGCAACTGCGATGATCATCGACCAGTCGATGTTGCGCCACGGGTCGAGCACACTGGCCGAACCACGCGGATCGGTCGGACGTTGACGAACACGAAAGGCAATTGACATGTCAGTCCCTGGCGTCCAACGAACTGCTCACGAGGCACATCGGATTGCGCAACCGCGCGGTTGGGGCGGCGATGTTCGATGCAGTATCAAGCGGATCCGCGGGCACGATGTCGTCAATCCGCCATTGCTTGCTGAGGGCGAGAAAGACGCACTTCACCACGGGCGCCGCGGCAACCGCACCGTAACCCGCCTTTTCAAGATAGGCAAATGCGCTGTACGGCTGCGTCGAGTCGAGGCTGAAGGCCCCGAACGCCGATGAGTCGTTCCACGGCAGGTTCTTGAAGCCCTGAGCCGTGCCGGTCTTACCGGCAATCGGCATCCCGGTGTAATTGCGGAAGAGGTTCTCGCCGGTCGTCTTGTGGTAATAGTCGAAGTTGACGCCGGGCCCCGTTATCACACGCCGCAAACCATCGACGACCGGTTGACGCACATCCGGTCGCATCGGGATCGTTGTCTTCTTTGTTTCTGCCGACACCCGCCGTGCCACCGATGCGTTCGGCAGATCGGCCAAGCCCGCTGCCTTGTTGCGGGTGCCCGGTGTCAGGACCGACCGCACGACACGCGGCTCGAACACCTTGCCACCGTTGGCGAGGGCAGAGTAAGCGTTCGTCATTTGTAGTGGCGTTGCCGAAAGCAGTCCCTGCCCGATGGAGAACAACACGTTGTCGCCGACGTAGTAGGCACGACCAGCATCTTCGGCAATTACGCCGAGACTTGCGAGATACTTCTTGTAGGCGGCGTTTGGAATCGTGCCAGCGAACTCAAAGGGCAGGTCGACGTTGGTCGGCGAGCCGAAACCGAATCGACGAACTTCTGTTTCCAGCACCGGCTGATACCCGCGTTCGGTGAGGATCTGCTCACCGATTTTGTAGAAAAAGGTATCGCTCGACACCGCGAGCGCTGCCTGCACATCTACTTCGCCATAGCGGCACGGGGCACCAGTTGCGCGGCAGATGGCATTGCGAAACACACACTTCACGCCCTGGTCACAGCGTTCTTTCGGGATGCTCTCCAGTTTGTAGGTGCCGCGGTCGTCAAATTCGTATGCGGCACCTCCGGGTAACTGACCAGAGTTCAGCGCGGCGTACGCCACGAACGGTTTGAAGGAACTACCGAGGTTGTAACGCCCCGAAACTGCGCGATTCACGAGGATCGATCTGTCGGGGTCGTCGGTTTGCGGAAACACCTGCGCGAACTTCTGGCCGTCGACGTTTGCTGTGAACCACCGTGCATCAAAACGCGGGTAGGAGGCCATCGCCACGACTTCGCCGGTGTTGTGGTTCATCACGACCACCGAGCCAGCCGGTGCCTTGTAGTAGTTCACCTCTTCGTATTGCGGGTCGGGAATCCCCTCAGGCAACATCACTTTCGGTGCTTCGTTGCGTTGGCGCACGAGCAACTGCGACTCCAGCGCCTGCTCGGCGAACTGCTGCATGCGGAAGTCGATCGTCAACTGCACATCGTTGCCCGACTGTGGTTCGACACGCTCGAGCACACTCTTGATGCGGCCCACCGCGTCGACTTCGTAGCGCACGAACCCTGGTATTCCGCGCAGATCCACCTCGTACGTCAGTTCGACGCCATACAGACCAACACGCTCGTTCGGGTCGTAGCCCAGGGACTTGTAGTAGGCGGCCGAGTCCTTCTGGATGGCCCCGAGAAAACCGAGCACATGGCTACCGACTGCGCCGTAGGGATAGATGCGACGCCACTCCTCTTTGATCACTACGCCCGGATAATCCTCGATGCGTTCCATAAGGAACGCCGCCTGTTCTTCGGAGATGTCGAAGGCGAGCGGCATCTCCGACAGTTCGTTGTAGCGCTTGTCTTCCGCACGGGTATAGAGACGTTCGATCGGCGTGTTGAGCGGGCCCGACAGTCGCTTGAACATTTCCAGGCGGTCTTGCGGGTCGAGGATCACGCGTCGATCTATCGTCGCGATGAGTACTCGTTTGTTATCGGCAACGATGCGGCCGTTCACATCGAAGATTCGCCCGCGCTCAGGAATCAACTTCACAACCCGCGATTGCACCGTGCGGATGATTTGCTCGGTCTCTTCCTTCGTAACTGCCTGCAAGAACCAGATGCGCGCCAGCAGCAACACGAGCAAGGCCATGGCGAAGCCGCCCATCCAACTCCAGCGGCGTTGCTGTGCGTCAGTTACCATGTTGCATCCGCGCGAGGTTAGGCGTCACGACCGAGACGTTCCCGCAAAGTCCAACGTGATACAGGGATGAGTGGTGACGCGACAATCAGCGCTGCTACGAACGTCACCAGAGAAGCACCAATGATGCGT
>VGBY01000063.1 GCA_016870295.1 Actinomycetota bacterium | reverse complement strand
GGTCACCGATGCCGATCTCGAAGCGGTACGCGCACAGTTTGACTCGCAGAACATCGAGGGCTTCCCACAAACCTTGCTCGACCTCATCGCGGAGTTGAATGCCGCGAATGCCGCGCTCGGGCGCGTGCAGTCACCCTCTGCCGATGTGGTTGCGGCGCGCTATGCGAAGAATCCGAAGTCACTCGGCATGCTGTGCGTGCGACACCTCGTCGTCGAAAAAGAGGCGACCGCCCGTGCGGCGCTCGACGAACTCAGCGACTCCCCCACTGATGAGCAGTTCGCTGCAGTCGCCGGCAAGTACTCGTTCGAGCCGAACGCCAAAGAGACTGGTGGTGCACTGCAGGGCCAGACCGGCGAATGCATCGCACTCAACGAGTACCAGGCGGGCTTTGACCCCGACTTCGTGCGCGGCGCGCTTGCGGCACGCACCGGTGTGCCCAGTCAGCCGGTGAAGTCGTCGTTCGGCTGGCACGTGATCTACGTTCGCCCGTTCACCGCGGTTGCAGACAGCGTCTCGCAGGCGCTCAACTCTGCGGCCGGGGAATATCTCTTGCTCGGCGCGTTGGCCGATGCTGACATCACCGTGGCGTCGCGTTACGGGAAGTGGAACCCGCTCACGGGCCAGGTTGTCGCACCGTAACTTGTCGACGATTCACGAGTGACGCAAGGCTGACACCGCCGTGAACACAGCAGCCGCGACGAAGTCGCGAGACACATCGGCGTCTGCACGCGACGATAGGCCGAAGGTGGTCGTCGTCGGACTCGGGCCGGGGCCGGCGGGCCTCGTAACGAGCGAAACCCTGTCGGCAATCGAGCGCGTCACCACGAGGTTCGTGCGCACGACCCGGCATCCGAGTGCGTCGCTCGTGCCCGATGCCATCGCCTTCGACGACGAATACGAGCGCCACGACACCTTCGCCCAGGTGTACGCCGCAATTGCCACGCGCGTGGCTGAGACCGCGCTGCGCGACGGCACCGTGTTGTACGCCGTGCCCGGCTCGCCGAGCGTGCTCGAAGACGGAGTTCGCGCCCTGCTTGCCGACGAACGGTTGCAGGTGGAGGTGTTGGCGGCGGTGAGTTTTCTAGATCTCGCGTGGTCGCGACTGCACATCGATCCGGTGAACGACGGTGTGCGTCTCGTCGATGCACACCGCTTCGCTGAAGCAGCCGCCAATGAGCGTGGGCCATTTCTCGTGGCGCAGTGTCATGCCGATTGGGTGTTGAGCGATGTGAAACTCGCCTACGAAGCGGCGCGGGGAGACGAGCCCGTCGTGGTGTTGCACCATCTCGGATTGCCCGACGAACGTGTCGTTCGCGCGACGTGGAACGACATCGACCGTCTCCAGCACGAGCACGGCATCGTCGCCGACCATCTCACTTCGTTGTACGTGCCGCAACTTGCCGAACCAGTCGCTGGCGAAATGGCGAAACTGCACGGCCTGGCCCGCACATTGCGCGAGCAGTGTCCGTGGGATCAAGAGCAGACGCATGCGTCGCTCGTGCGCTATCTGATCGAAGAGACCTACGAGGTGGTCGATGCCCTCAACGCACTCGACCCCGACGACCCGACCACCGATGACACGCTCATCGAAGAACTCGGCGACCTGTTGTATCAGGTGGAGTTCCACGCGACGATCGCCGAACAAGAAGGCCGCTTCAGCCTCGCCGACGTCGCACGCGCGACACACGACAAATTGGTGCGGCGACATCCCCACGTGTTCGGTGATGTGCAGGCCACGACGGCGGGCGATGTGGTGCAAACCTGGGACGCGATTAAGCGGCGTGAGCGGGCCTCGAAGCACGACACCCCCGACGGCACGCAGGACTTCTTTGCCGGAGTCTCGCGCGCAGCCCCATCGTTGTCGTTGGCACAAAAACTGCAGAAGCGCGCCGCCGAGGTGGGCTTCGACTGGCCGACCGTCGATGGCGCCAGTGAGAAAGTCGCGGAAGAACTCGCCGAGTTGCGGTCTGCCACGCGCAATGGCGACCCGCAGGCGATTCGCATGGAGCTTGGTGACGTGCTCTTCAGCGTGGTGAACGTGGCACGCAAACTCGGTCTTGATGCCGAGACGGCGTTGCGTGATGCATCGGACAAGTTCATCGCCCGGTTCAAGACCGTTCAGCAACTCGCAACCCAACGCGGCATCGACATGACGTCGAGCAACCTCGCGCAACTCGACGCACTGTGGGACGAAGCCAAGATCATCGGGGATGAAGTCAAGAAAACTTCATAGGTTGCGCGCGACGACAACGGCGTGCGAGTTAGCCTGATGCTCGGATGAAAATCAGCAACGTGGTCGGTCGCGAAGTGCTGGATTCCCGCGGCAACCCCACCGTCGAAGTTGAAGTGCAACTTGCCGGTGGCGCGCGCGGCGTGGCAATCGTTCCGTCGGGTGCATCAACCGGCGAACACGAGGCCGTCGAGTTGCGCGACGGAGGCAAACGATACGTCGGCAAGGGCGTGACCAAGGCCGTCGCGAACGTAAACGGTGAACTACGCGCGGCACTGGTCGGGCGCGACTCCGCCGATCAATCCGGCGCCGACCACGCGATGATCGCACTCGATGGCACCACCAACAAGGGTCGACTCGGCGCCAACGCACTGCTCGGCGCCAGCCTGGCACTCGCCCACGCACATGCGCAGGCCACGCACACCCCGCTGTACGCATCGGTCGGTGGCAACAGTGCGCACATTTTGCCCGTGCCGATGATGAACGTGCTCAATGGTGGCGCGCACGCCGACAACAACGTCGACCTGCAGGAGTTCATGGTGATGCCAATTGGGGCGCCGTCATTCGGCGAAGCATTGCGCTGGGGCGTGGAGACATACCACGCACTGAAGTCGGTGTTGCGCGAGCGTGGTCTCAGCACCGCGGTGGGCGACGAAGGTGGTTTCGCCCCCGACCTGGCGAGCAACGAAGAGGCCATCGTCGTGTTGCTCGAAGCCGTGCAGAAGGCAGGTTTCACGGCAGGTCGCGACATCGCCATCGCACTCGACCCGGCAATGAGCGAGTTGTACAAGAACGGCGTCTACGTATTGGCTGGTGAAGACAAAACTTTGACGGCCGCGCAACTGTGCGACTGGTGGAGCGCGCTCGTGAACCGCTACCCCATCGTGTCGATCGAAGACGCGATGGCGGAAAACGACTGGGACGGTTGGGCACAACTCACGCAGGCTCTCGGCAACAAGGTGCAGCTCGTCGGCGACGATCTGTTCGTCACCAACACCGAGCGACTGCAACAGGGCATCGACGCCAAGACCGCCAACAGCGTGCTGGTGAAGGTGAACCAGATCGGCACGCTCACCGAAACGCTCGACACCGTCGCACTCGCCAGCAAACATGGATACACCAGCGTGATGAGTCATCGCAGCGGCGAGACCGAAGACTCGACCATCGCCGACCTGGCCGTCGCCACCAACTGCGGGCAGATCAAGACCGGCGCTCCGGCACGCAGTGACCGTGTCGCCAAATACAACCGACTGCTGCGAATCGAGGCGGAGTTGGGCGAGCGGGCAAAGTTTCTCGGGCGCGCCGCGTTGAACCCGCGCTAATCGGGCGACGCGGGCACCGCGGCATTGCCCGACGGGGCGTCCACCGAGATGCGCACTGCAGCCGTCACAATGGTGGGGTGAATTTCCCGCTCGCACTCGCCGGTCGACTGCGCTCGGTGGCGATGCCGATCGCCATCCTGGCGGTGCTCGGTCTGACGGTCACCTTCGTCGTTTCGCCGATTCGTACCTGGATGTCACAACAAGAACTCTTCGACGCCCGCAGCGGCCAATATGCGGCGTACGAAGAAGTCAACGATGCGCTGCAAGACGAAATCGACGCGCTTCGCACCGACGCCGGTGTGCGTCAGGCGGTGCGCGACCAACTCGGGTATCTGCTGCCCAACGAACGGCGCGTGCCGTTGTTGGAGATGCCGGGTGCGTCGGTGACGCTGCCGGCGCGCTGGCCGTACACCTTCGTGGCAAGCATCGTGGCACTGCGTGAAACGCAACGGGCTGGCGTCGAACAGGGCAACCTCGATACGTACGACCCGTCGCGCCCCTAACGCACACCACGCCCGCAATGCGTCGCTGCGCCCGTAAACCGCGCATCGCTGCCACTAACTTGGCGTAATGGCTGGAAGCATCCTCGGTAATCGCGTACTGCGCAAAGAAGACCCGAAGTTCCTCACCACTGGCGGCGTGTACGTCGACGACATGCGTGACGAACCCGTACTCGCGAGTGCCGCCCACGTCACCTTCGTTCGGTCGCCGCTGGCCCACGCCAATATCCGTGGCATCGATGTCAGTGCGGCTCTCAGCGCACCCGGTGTCATCGCAGTGCACACTGCCGAGTCGCTGAAGCTGCAGCCCGAAGCATCGTCATTCAACCCGGGCGTGACTCGCACCTTGTTGGCGAGCGACCGTGTGCGCTACGTGGGCGAGCCGGTGGCAGCGGTTGTTACCGAGCGCGCCGACCAAGGCGAGGATGCAGCCGACTTGGTGATCGTCGACTACGACCCGCTGGAAGTGCTCATCGATCTCGAGGCGGCGATGAATTCGACCACGCTGCTCTACCCCGCCGCCGGCAGCAACGTCACGATCGACTCGACAATCTGGGGGATGCCCGACGTGAGCGGCGACGAGTTCTTTGCCGACTGCGAAGTCGTCGTGAAGGGTCGCTTCGTCAACCAGCGCCTCGCCCCGTGCCCGCTGGAAGTGCGCGGCTCGGCCGTGGCGTGGGTGGATGGTCGTTTGTACCAGTGGATTTCCACCCAACACGCACAAGGTGTGCGCGACCAGATCAACAAGAGTGACGGCAGCAGCAACGTGCGCGTGATGACCCCGGATGTGGGCGGCGGGTTCGGTGCCAAAATTTCTGCCTACCCCGAAGAGATCGTGCTTGGTCGCCTGGCGCAGGCAGTGGGTCGCCCGTTGCGTTGGCGCGAGACGCGCAGCGAGTCGATGCTGGCGCTCGGCCATGGTCGCGCACAACTGCAATACGTCACCATCGGCGGCACCCGAGATGGCAAGGTGCTCGCCTACCGACTTGAAGCAATTCAGGATTGCGGGGCATTCCTCGATGTCGGTGGAGTGCTCGCACCAGCGTGCACGCGCCCGATGAGCAGCGGTGTCTATGCAATCCCGAAGATTGAGTGCCGCACCAAGTCGGTGATGACGAATACGACACCGATCGTTGCGTACCGCGGGGCAGGCCGACCCGAGGCGACGGCGGCAGTAGAGCGGGCGATGGACATGTTCGCGGCCGAGATCGGTATGGATGCCGCAGAGGTACGTCGCCGAAACCTGATTCCGAAATTCAGCGAGCCGCACACCACTGCCATCGGTCAGGCCTACGACGTGGGCGATTACGAAGGTGCACTCGACAAGGTGCTCACCGCCGCGAACTACGAGCAACTTCGCAGCGAGCAAGCCACGCGTCGCCAACGCGGTGATCGCCAACAACTGGGCATCGGCGTCAGCGTGTACGTGGAAATCACGAGTGGCGGCACCAACCACGAAGATGCACGCATCGAAGTGCTGCCCGACGGTCGAGCAATCGTCTACACCGGCACGTCACCGCATGGTCAAGGCCATGTCACTGCGTGGTCGATGATCGCCAGCGAGCACACGGGTATTCCGATGGACAAGATCGACGTCGTCTGGGGTGATACCGACATCATTCCCGAAGGTCTCGGCACCTACGGGTCGCGCTCGCTGCAACTCGGTGGAGCAGCCGTGCATCAAACCGCGCAAAAACTCGTGGAGCTCGCCCGTTCGCTTGCGGCGAGTGCGCTCGAAGCCGCCGAAGCCGACGTGGTGCTCGATAAGAGTCGCGGTGCATTCCACGTGGCTGGCACGCCCGCCGTGGCAGTGACGTGGGGCGAACTCGCGTCGCGTCGCGCCAGCGAGGGCGGTCTGGCAATCGCCGAGCGATTCACATCAGGTGGTGCCACCTTCCCGTTCGGCGCCCACGTTGCCGTGGTGGAGGTAGACACCGAGACCGGCAAGGTGACACACCTGCGCCAGATTGCCTGCGACGACGCCGGAACCGTACTCAACCCGTTGCTGCTCGAAGGGCAGATTCACGGCGGCATCGCGCAGGGTTCGGCCCAGGCGCTGCTCGAGGAGTTCGTGTACGACGAAGACGGCAACCCCAAGACGGGCAACCTCGCGGAGTACGCGTTCATCTCCGCCGTCGAGGCGCCACAGATCACGCT
>VGBY01000062.1 GCA_016870295.1 Actinomycetota bacterium | reverse complement strand
GATCCGGCGTTTCGCGCCAACCCGCACCCGTTCTACGACGCTCTTCGCGAGCAAGATCCGGTGCATCTCGCACCCGGCGGGCTCGTAGTGCTCACTCGCTACGACGACGTCGCCTCGGTGTTGCGTTCTAATGATTTCAGTCGCGACGTGGAAAAGTCGGCCAAGCCCGTTGACGATCCGATCCGCACCCGGATGCGCGAGCGGCGGCGCGACTCCTCCAAGTCGATTCTCAACCTCGACCCACCCGACCACACCCGGCTACGTCGGCTCGTGTCGAAGTCGTTCACACCGTCAGCCATAGAGCAGTTGCGCCCGCTCGTGCAGCGTTTCGTCGACGATGCGCTCGACGACGTCGAACGTCGCGTGCGCGATGGCGGCTCGTTGGAATTGATCGATGATCTTGCCTTCCCCGTGCCCTTCCTCGTCATCTCGGCGATGCTTGGCATGCCGATCGATCGTGCCGAAGAACTCCGTCAATGGTCACAAGTCATCACCCGCACGCTCGAACCAACCGTCGCACTCACCGACCTCGACGAAGCCGACGTGGCCTTTGCCGGTCTGCTGCCGTTTCTCGACGAGGTCATTGCTCAGCGGCGACGCAACCTCGGTGATGACATGCTGTCGTCACTTCTTGCCGCCGAGGAGTCGGGCGACAAACTCACGACGGATGAACTCGTCACCTTCGTCGTCTTGCTCTACATCGCCGGTCACGAAACTACGGTGAACCTGGTCGGCAACTCGATGCTTGCGCTGCTGCGCTCGCCAGACCAGCTGCAGATGGTGCGCGATGCGGGGCTCGACTCCAACGCAATCGACGAGTTGTTGCGCTTCGACGGCCCGGTGCAACACACCATCCGCATACCGCTGAAGCCCGTGCAGTTTCGTGTGGGCGACAAGGTGATCGACGTCGATGCTGGCGAGCGCGTGCTCACCAGTCTGGGGGCTGCGAGCCACGACCCGAGCGTGTTCACGCAGCCACACTCGCTGAACCTACGCCGCGAGAACGCCAACAAACATCTTGGGTTCGCGGCCGGCATTCACTACTGCCTCGGCTCGGCACTCGCAAAACTAGAAACTCAGGTGACGATTGAGTCGTTGCTGCGACGATTCTCAAAGGTCGAACTCGTCGGCGAGCCGCAGTGGCGCGACCGTCTGACTATCCGCGGGGTTGATCGCCTGGAGCTCGCAGTCGCGCGATGAGCGACGACGTATCCCAGCGTCGCCCGCCCATCTGCATCACTTCGCCATAGAAGTCGTTCACGATTGCGGTGATCGGAAGGTCGACGCCCAGACGCTGCGCTTCCTCCAGACAAATTGCGAGGTCTTTGCGCATCCACTCCACGGCGAAACCGAAGTTGAATTCGTTGCGCACCATCGTCTTTGATCGATTCACCATCTGCCATGATCCGGCAGCGCCTTGCGAGATCACTTCGACGAGTTCGTCGGGGTTGAGCCCGGCAGCCATCGCGAGATGCAAACCTTCGCTCAAACCCTGCACCACACCGGCGATACAGATTTGGTTCACCATTTTGGCGAGTTGGCCGGAGCCTGCGTTGCCAAGACGCTTGCAGATCTTGGCGTAACCCATGAGCACGGGGTACGCGCGATCAAACACCTGCTGGTCGTCGGCGCCGCACATCACCGAGAGCTGGCCATTCTCCGCACCGGCTTGCCCGCCCGACACCGGGGCGTCGATGAACCCCACACCCTTGTCGGTGCACGCCTTCGACAACTCACGCGCGAGCGTGGCCGAGGCAGTGGTGTGGTCGACGACGATGCCTCCCTTGGTGATACCGGCGAGAACCCCGTCGCTGCCGTAGACCACCGAGCGAACATCGTCGTCGTTGCCGACGCACACCATGACGATGTCGGCGTTGTGCGCCGCCTCGCGCGGAGTTGCCGCTGATGTTCCACCATGTGCGGCAACCCAATCGTTGGCTTTTGCTGCAGTGCGGTTGTAGACGGTGACGCTGTGGCCTTTTTGTGCGAGATGACGGGCCATCGGGTTGCCCATCACACCCAAACCGACGAATGCAACCTTCATGACGTTGCTCCCCGTCTCACGACGTTGCTCCCGGTCTCACGACGTTGCTCCCGGTCTTACGACCATGCCGGCCCCTCCGGCGTGACGTACGCAGAAGTGATGCCGCCGTCGATCACCAGGCTCTGCCCCGTCATCCAACTGCTCTCGTTGGATGCAAGAAACAACGCACCGTTCACAATCTCGTGCGGCTCACCAAAGCGCCCCATCGGGATGTGCACGAGTCGTCGCTCGCGCTTGGCGTCGTCACTGAGAAACTTGGCGAGAAGCGACGTCATCACCGGCCCCGGGCACAATGCGTTGGCGCGAACCCCGCGACGGGCGTAAATGGCGGCGGTTTCACGGGTCATCGCCAGCACAGCACCCTTCGACGCGGTGTAGGCGATCTGCGGCGTCGCCGCACCGAGATGCGCCACGAACGACGAAACGTTCACGATTGAAGAAGTTTCGCCGCACTTCTTTGCCGACTCCATCATGTGCGGTATTGCGTGGCGACACGCGTAGAGCACGCCCTTCACGTTTACGTCGAGCGTCTTTTCGATCACGTCATCGGGTGTACTGACGGGGTCGTCGTCGGCCGACAACATCACGCCGGCGTTGTTGTACAGCACGTGCAAGTCGCCGAACGTGTTTACCGCAAACGCAACCGCGTCGCGAACAGATGCATCGTCGCTGACGTCGCATTCCACCGACGCCGCCGTGCCGCCGGCGCGAGCGATGGCCTGCATGGCCTCACTCGAGTCGCCGACGTCGGCGATCACCACACGCGCACCCTCAGCCGCGAAACGTTCGGCACCCACGCGCCCAAGGCCGCTCGCTGCACCGGTGATGAGGGCAACTTTTCCAGCGAGACGTGTCATGGCTTAGGCGCGATCAAAATAGCGCACGCGCTCCCAATCGGTGACGGTTTGGTTGAATGTCGACCACTCGTGGCGGGCCATGTTCAACAAGTGGTGATGCACGTCGTCGCCAAAGCATTCGCGGGCAATCTCACTGTGCTGCCACAAGTCGGCTGCTTCGGCGAGCGTGGATGGGATTCGCGGCAAATCGCTGGCTTCGTAGCCGTTACCCGCATACGGCTCTGGCAACTGCAGCTTGTGGCGAATTCCGTACAAGCCTGCGGCAATGGTGCCGGCAAACGCGAGATAGGAGTTGGCATCGGCACCCGGGATGCGGCATTCCACCCGTGTTGACGCACCGTGACCCACCACGCGATAACCAAGCGTGCGATTGTCCACCCCCCAGGCCACCGCAGTCGGCGCCCATGAGCCCGGTTGAAAACGTTTGTAACTGTTGACGGTGGGCCCCCACAAGATGCTGAAGTCGCGCGCGGCGACGAGTTGACCGGCGAGATACATGAGGAAGTGGTCGGTGAACGCCGGCGCATGAGCGTCGGCCTGTGCCCCGCTGCGTGTGTCGCCGTCGAACGCCGAGCCGCGCACCGCACCTTCGCTGAGGTGCCACAGGCTTGAATGCACGTGGCACGACGAGCCGGTTTCGGCAAAGTCGTACTTGGCCATGAACGTCACGCTTCGCCCGAGCGCCCCGGCAATCTCTTTGGCTGCCGTCTTGTACACGATGTTGCGGTCGGCCATTTCCAGCGCGCGGGTGTACGCCAGATTCAACTCGTGCTGACCGCGCCCAGCCTCACCCTTCGAAAATTCGACGGGAATGCCTGCTGCTTCGAGCCCGCGACGAATCTCGCCGACGACGTATTCGTCGCGCGTGGTCTGCACGATTTGGTAGTCCTCCATGAACGGCGAATGCGGCGTGAGACCGTCATATCCGCGGGCGTGAATCTGTTCGTACGAGTCACGGAAGAGATAGAACTCGATTTCACTGCCAATCATCGGCTCCAGGTGCATGCGCTGTGCTGCCGCCACCTGATCACGCAGAATCTGTCGTGGCGCGACTCGAATCGGCTCGCCCGTTTTCACCGAATACAGGTCGCACAAGATCAGCGCCGTTTTTGGCACCCACGGTGTGTAACGAATCGTGCCGAAGTCGGCGCGCGCCAACATGTCGCCGTAACCGAGATCATATGAAGCGAATTTGTAGCCGGGCACCGCGACATCATCGAAATCCGTAGCGATGAGATAGTCGCAGTTTTCGGTGCCGTGTTCGGCGACCTGTTCGAGAAAGAACCTCCCGGTCGTGCGCTTGCCGACGAGCCGACCCTGCAGATCGGGGAACGCCATCACCACCGTGTCGATGTCGCCGCGCTCAATTGCCTGCGCGAGATCAGCACGCGACGGCTGCTTCACGACGCGCACCCCGTCACTCGACGACTGGGCGGCCATCAGCGTCTACCTCTTCTTGCTCGACGCCTTGGCTCTAGCGGGCTTCTTTGCGTCTTTCTTCGGGTCGGCCTTGCGCTTGCCGCCGGTCGACGCACGACCAAGTTCCTGCAGTTGCGACTTGCCGTCGGCACTGAGCACACCCTTTTCCAGCGCGTCATCGAGGAAGCGCGTGGCTTCTTCGGTCGAGCAACGCTTCGACGGCGCAATCTCGGAGATGAGGTTCAATCGAGCGCGCTCGTACATCGTTTTTTCGGCGGCCGACAACTGATTCTCACGGTCGCGCGCGGCAAGATTGCGCACCACTTCAGCCACTTGATACACGTCACCGCTCTTCAACTTCTCTTGGTGGTTCTTGAATCGTCGCGACCAATTGGCGGGCACGCGCGGGTCGGGCTTCGACAACACGTCGACGAGGTCTTGCAGTTCGCTCTTTGACACCGGCGGGCGGATGCCGAGGTCGTACACCTTGGCTACGGGCACCGAGAGGGTCATTCCCTTGCCGGTCGCATCGGTCATGACGGATTCGAGGATCAGGTAATCCTGGACGACGTCGAAGGCGCGGATGCGTTTGATGACCTTGACCGTGCAGGCGCCGTGCTGGGGGTAAATGACGGTGTCACCTTTTTTGAACTTCTTCACGTGTGTGCGGCCTCCAACGGGTCGGTAAATGCTAAGGCTTCTTTACGCACCTGACGGACCTTCGTGTGCGCGCCGTCCGCGCGCGACTTCGCCCCTGAAGAACATCTGCGACCCCGGCAGGAATCGAACCTGCAACCTACGGATTAGAAGTCCGTTGCTCTCCCAATTGAGCTACGGGGTCTTGGCGGGCCCTCGGCGCTGGCCGACTGCCCCTCTTTACGGTAGGGAGGCTCGGGCGCCCACCCCCCACCAGCCAGGAGGGGCGTGTCGGGCGCCGAGCCCGCCACCAGCCAGGAGCGGTTCGGCCGGCCTCGCCGCCTCCTCCCGGAGTATGTCAATTTCATTACAAACTGCCTCAAATGGTCACCAACCTGTAACTGCCCATGAACCCATGTGAAGGGCGTCATGCCCTAGAACAGAGATGACCCCACGAGGGCGGCCACCCGGTCGCTCGGGTCGATCAATGGAGGTAATCACCCATGCTGCTTGCAGCAAATCCACTCGGGCTCGAAGGCTCGCAGGCGGAGTTGGTATACAACGGGTTCTCGTTCGCCGTCGCGGCGATGGGAATCGGCTTTGTATTCTTCCTCGTCTCGCGCAACCGCGTAGCCCCGCAATACCGCAGCGCCGTCACCATGTCGGCCATGATCTGCGGTATCGCCGCCTACCACTACTGGCGCATCTTCGGACAGTTCAACAGTGGCGAATGGAACGAGGGCTACCGCTACGCGGACTGGCTGCTCACCGTTCCGTTGCTCGTCGCTGAACTGGTCGTCGTGTCCGGTCTGAGCAAGGAAGCGGCAAAGAAGGTCACCCCACGACTCGTGGTCGCGGCCCTCTTGATGATCGCCACCGGATACCCGGGCGAGACAGCAGCCGACGGCACCAGCACCCGCACGGTCTGGGGCATCATCTCGGGCCTCTTCATGCTCTATGTGCTCTACGAGCTCTTTGCCGGAGAAGTAGGCAAAGCCCTCAAGTCACAGAGCGGAGAAGTTGGCAAGAAGCTCAACAACGTGCGCTACCTGCTGCTTTTCACCTGGGGTGTCTACCCCATCGCCTACATCTTGGGCGACAAGGACAGCTGGTTGTCCAGCACACTTGGGTTGGGCGACAGCGATGCAACCACCGCAATCCAGTTCGGCTATACCGTTGCCGACGTGTTGGCCAAGCCTGGTTACGGCTTGATCATCTTGGGTATCGCGCTGGCGCGTTCCAACGCAGAGGGTTACCGAGCCGCCTAAGGCTCACGCACTCTCCCACCCTGCGGGGTGGATTGAAGGGCCCCGGTCGAAAGACCGGGGCTCTTCTTATTG
>VGBY01000061.1 GCA_016870295.1 Actinomycetota bacterium | reverse complement strand
TGCGACCTCGATGGCGTGGTGTGGTTGATGCATCAGCCAATCAGCGGATCTGTTGAGGCAATCGCACGACTGCGTGCGGCAGGGCATCGGGTGCTGTTCGTTACGAACAACTCCTCGGCGACGCTTGCAAAGCAGGAGGCCGCACTGGCGAAAATCGGAATTCCCGCCACCAATGACGTGTGCACGTCTGCCGGCGCTGCGGCGTTGTTGTTGGCACCCGGTGAGCGCGTCTTGGTCGCGGGTGGGCCAGGCATCATTGAAGCAATTGAATCCGTCGGCGCGGTAGTGGTAGCCCGAACTGACGATGCGATCGACGACAGAGACTTTGCCAATCGCGCAGTGCAGATCGACACCGTGATGGTCGGCTATCACAACACCTTTGACTACCGCGGCTTGACCCGGGCGGCAGCCCCGATTCTTGGTGGCGCTCGGCTGATCGGCACGAATGACGACCCGACATATCCGACGCCGATGGGGCTCATCCCCGGCGGTGGCTCGATCTTGGCGGCCATTGCAAAGGCGGGCGGCGTGCGACCAATCATCGCTGGCAAACCATTCGCACCAATGGGACAGTTAGTGCGTCAGCGGCTCGCTGTCGACGACCTGAGTGTGGCTTGGATGGCCGGTGATCGCGATTCCACCGACGGAGCATTTGCCCGTCTCGTGGGGGCGAAGTTCGCGCTCATGCTGTCGGGCGTCAGCGAGTCACCTGATGAACGAACCGTTGCCCCTGACGGTGTCTTTGACAACCTGGCCGGTCTGGCCGATCTCGTGCTCGGCGCCTGACGCGTGGCTCGGCCGCGACGTATTGATCAAGCCCTCGTTGCAAGCGGGTTGGCGCGTAGTGCGAGCGAAGCGGCGGAACTCATCGCTGATGATCGCGTCACCGTGAACGGGGCGCCAGTGTTGAATGCAGCCCGTCAGGTATCGGAACGAGACCAATTGGCGGTCGTGCCACTTGCCAGATACGTCAGCCGCGGCGGCCTGAAGTTGGAGGCGGCACTGGCCCACTTCGCGCAGGAACATCGTCCGCTCGCCGTTGCTGGCGCTCGTGTGCTTGACGCCGGGGCCTCGACTGGTGGCTTCGTCGACTGTCTCTTGCAATCCGGCGCAGCCAGCGTTGTGGCATGCGACGTGGGTCAGGGTCTCCTGCATCCGCGCATCGCATACGACCCGCGGGTTGAAGTGCGCGACGGTGTGAACGCTCGCGACATCGGTTCGATGTTGAACGACGGATCGTTGCGAGGCGAATTTGATCTCGTCGTCGCCGATCTCTCGTTCATCTCCCTGCGTATGGTTCTGGCGGGGCTCGTTGCTGCGCTGCGTGAGGGCGGCGAGCTGCTCGTGCTCGTGAAGCCGCAGTTTGAGGCGACGAAGGAAGAAGTTGATCGCGGCGGTGGTGTGATCACGGATGAAACGATTCGTCGTCGGTGCATCAACGAGATTGCGGTGGCAGTAGCCGATTACGGGGCCACCGTGACGGGTGAGGCCCCCAGCGCAGTTCCGGGGCCGGCGGGAAACCGCGAGCACTGGCTGCGTGCCGTGCGCAGCTCAATAGCCTGAACTACATGGCCAATGTGATGGTGGTGGCCCACCACACCCGCAGCGAGGTTGCGCCACTCCTCACGAGTTTGCGCGCTGCGCTCAGCAAGGCCGGCCATCATCTCTGGATGTGCAAACCCGATGCACAGGCCCACGGGCTAGGCGATGTGGCGAGCGACCGCGACGCTGCAGACGCTGATCTCGTCGTGGTGCTCGGCGGTGACGGCACGGTGTTGCGGGCCGTCAGCATGTTGAACGGGGCGCCCGTGCCGGTGTTGGGGGTGAACGTCGGTGTGCTCGGATACCTCACCGAGGTGGGCATCGACAGTGCGATTTCCTCGGTGGAAACCGCACTCGCCGGCAAGCCGGGACGTGACTTCATCATCGACGAACGAATGCTCTTGTCGGTTGCGGTCGAGAAGAAAGATGTGCCGGAAACGGCCTGGCGTGCACTCAACGAAGCAGTGCTAGAAAAACAGCAATCCGGCCATACCGTGTGGATCGACGTCGCCGTCAACCACGAACTGTTCGAGCGCTACTCAGCCGACGGTGTCATCGTCGCAACACCGACGGGTTCGACTGCCTATTCGATGTCGGCGCGCGGGCCGGTGGTGTCGCCGCGGCACCGCGCACTCATCGTTACACCAGTGTCGCCGCACATGAACTTCGACCGATCGCTCGTGTTGGGGCCCGACGAGCACTTGGCCATGACCGTCGCCGGAACTCGGCCTGTTGATCTCTCGATCGATGGTCGCCGTGTCGCGAGCCTCGCCGCCGGCGACCGTGTCACGTTTGCTCCCGACACCTGCACGGCGCACTTCGTTCGTTTTGCGCCGCCGAAGTTCCACCAGATTCTGCGATCCAAGTTCGGGTTGTCGGAATAGGGCAACGTCTCGATGCTCGTTGAACTGCGGATAGAAGATCTCGGGGTCATCGAAGAAGCAAGCATCATCTTCGGCGATGGTCTGACGGTACTGACGGGCGAGACCGGCGCGGGCAAGACGATGATCGTCGAAGCGATCAACTTGCTGGTCGGACAGCGGGCCGATGCGTCGATGGTGCGGGCCGGTGCCGACGAGTTGCGGGTAGAAGGTCGTTTCATTGACGACTCGGGCGGCGAACGCCTACTGTGCCGAGTGGTGCCGCGCGACGGGAGGTCGCGTGCCTACGTCGACGGACGCTTGGCTACCGTCGCGAACCTGGCCGAGATCGGCGCTGCGCTAATCGACTTGCACGGTCAACACGAGCACCAGAGCCTGCTAGGTGCGCCAGCACAGCGGGCGGCCCTCGACGCATTCGCCGCCGTTGATCTCGCGGGCTTGCGGGCAGCACGGGCGAAGCTAACGGAGATTGATGCGGCACTCGCCACCATGGGCGGCGACGAACGGGCGCGCGCCCGAGAGATCGACCTACTTCGCTTCCAAGTTGAAGAGATTGCCAAAGCGGCACTTGACGACCCCGACGAAGATGCCGTACTCGAGCAACAGATCGACCTCCTGCAAGACGCGACATTGCATCGCGAATCGCTCGCTGCTGCCATCGCCGGGCTCACCGATGATGAAGGGGCCGTCGACCGTATGACGACGGCGGCGGCTGCGTTGGGTCGCAGTGAAGCGATGCGCGAACACGTCGAGCGCATTCGTGAACTGCAATCGCTAGTTACCGACGCCGCCGACGATATGCGCCGTGTGTTGGAAACCGTCGAAGAAGATCCCGCTCGTCTCGACTCGCTGGCACAGCGTCGCCAGTTGCTCTTTGACCTACGCCGCAAGTACGGCGAGACACTGGCGGCGGTCATGGTCTACGGCCAAGAAACAGCAGGTCGTCTCGCCGAGCTGGAGTCATGGGAAGAGCGCGCTGCCGACCTCGACAAGCGCCGCACCTCGGCACTCGCCGAAGTAGCGCGGGAAGCGGTCAAGGTGCGCAAGCAACGCGAGACGGCGGCACCGAAACTGGCGAAGGCCGTGGAGCAACACCTCACGAATCTCGCGTTGGCCGGTGCACGCGTGCGCATCGAGGTGGGTGACGACCCGCAAGATCTGGCCGGTGACGAGGTGCGGTTCCTCCTGGCTGCCAACCCCGGCAGCGAACCCGCGGAGCTTGCCAAGGTCGCCTCGGGTGGCGAACTTGCCCGCTCGATGTTGGCGTTGCGTTTGGTGTTGACGCAAGCGCCCGGCACTCTGGTGTTCGACGAAGTTGATGCAGGTATCGGTGGCGACGCAGCAGTTGCCGTCGCCAACTCGCTTGCCGAACTGGGGGAGCGCCACCAAGTGTTGGTGGTTACGCACCTTCCGCAGGTGGCAGCACAGGCCCACCGTCAAGTAGTAGTAAGCAAAGAGGTGCGCAAGGGGATTACCTACGCGACGGCGCGCAATCTCGCCGACGACGAGCGGGCAGACGAGATCGCCCGCATGTTGTCGGGCAGTATGGCCGTCGAATCCGCCGTGGAACATGCGAGGAACATGCTGAAAGCGCGCACGAAGACGCGCAGTCAACGTCGCTCTGGGTAGACTGACCTCCCGTCAAGGATGAACCTGGCGGAACCCCGTCAGGTGAGAACGACGGGAGACGCGAAGTGCCCAAGCATGTGTTCGTAACCGGGGGCGTGGCGAGCGCACTCGGCAAGGGACTCACCGCTTCTTCACTTGGTCGACTGCTGAAGATGCGTGGCCTACGTGTCACCATGCAAAAACTGGATCCGTACATCAACGTTGACCCCGGCACGATGAATCCGTTCGAGCATGGTGAGGTGTTCGTCACGGATGACGGTGGCGAAACCGATCTCGACCTCGGTCATTACGAGCGATTCATCGACGAGAACTTGAGCCGCGCATCCAACGCGACGACTGGTTCGATCTACCAATCCGTCCTGGCGGCAGAGCGCCGCGGCGACTATCTCGGGCGTACGGTGCAAGTGATCCCGCATGTCACCGACGAGATCAAGCGACGCATCCAACGCATCACCCTAGATGACGTTGATGTCGTCATCACCGAGGTTGGTGGCACGGTCGGCGATATCGAGATCCTGCCGTTCCTTGAATCGATTCGTCAGTGGCGCAACGAGGTGGGCCGCGACAACGTTTGCTACGTGCACGTAACCCTGGTGCCGTTCATCGGGCCGAGTGGCGAGCAGAAGACCAAGCCAACGCAGCACAGCGTCACGGAATTGCGCAGCCGCGGTATCCAGCCGGATGTCATCGTCTGTCGCAGTGAGCAAGCGTTGTCCGACGGGCTGAAGCGCAAGATCTCTGGCCAGTGCGACGTACCGGTGCGCAATGTGATCAACGCGGCGGACGTCGGCAACATCTACGAGTTGCCGCTCATCTTGCACGACGAGGGTCTCGACACGGTCGTCTGTGAGACGTTGCGAATCGAACGTGAGATCGACCTCTCGCCGTGGCAGGCGCTCGTCGCGCGAGTTGAGGCGTCGACCAAGCCGGTGCGCATGGGCTTGATCGGTAAGTACGTCGACTTGCATGACGCGTATCTCTCGGTGGCCGAATCACTGCGCCATGCCGGGTTCCATCACGGCGCCAAGGTGGAGATCGTGTGGATTCAAGCCGAGGAGGTCGAGGGCTTGCTGGCCGACGACCGCATGACCACCCTGGATGGCATCGTCATCCCCGGTGGCTTTGGTCCGCGTGGTATCGAAGGCAAAATTCGTGCGGCTGAGTTCGCCCGCGAGAACGACGTGCCATGCCTCGGGTTGTGCCTTGGTATGCAAGTGATGACGGTGGAGTTCGCGCGACACGTGCTCGGTCTGGCGGATGCGAATTCGACTGAATTCAATCCCGCCACGCCACACCCGGTGATCGACTTGATGCACGATCAACGTGAGGTCACCGACAAGGGCGGCACGATGCGTCTCGGCGCGTACTACGCGGTGCTGCAGCCCGGCACGAAGGTGTCAAGGGCATACAACGAACCGGTGGTGAGCGAACGCCACCGCCATCGTTACGAGTTCAATTCTGGTTATCGTGCGCGCTTCGAAGAGGCAGGCTTCGTCTGCAGTGGTACTTCGCCCGACAAGCGTCTCGTGGAGTTCATTGAACTGGAGAATCATCCGTTCTGGGTGGGGACGCAAGCACATCCCGAGTTCAAGAGTCGACCCGATCGTCCGCATCCGCTGTTTCGCGAATTGATTGGTGCGGCGTTGGCGAATCGCGCCAAACACGGTCGGAGCCAGGTCGAAGCGGTGGCCGATCGCGCTGCTGGCACTGCCGTGGGGCACGCGCACTGACGCGCGGCTCAATGACCCAACGCTCGACCGACCCTGTTGGTGGTTTTCGCTCGCAGCCGTTGGTCACGGTGCACGAGTGGGCGATGTGGTCGCTCGTGCGAGGCGATTTCATCGACCCCGATGGTGAGGCGTTTACCCGCAGTTTCGTGCTGTCGCCTGGCGCCGTGGGGGTGGTGGCGCTACGTGATGGCGCACAGCCCAGGGTCGTGCTCGTGCGCCAATACAGACCCGCCCTGCATCGCATGACCCTCGAGATTCCAGCGGGCATGCGGGATGTGGAGGGTGAAGACCCGCTCATCACTGCAGAGCGCGAGTTGCGCGAGGAGGTGGGGATCGAGGCCGACCATTGGCAACGGCTCGGCAAGCACACGTCGGCGCCGGGAATCTCCAATTCAAGCGTGGAGGTGTTTCTGGCGCGGCAACTGCGGGACGTTGACCATGATCGCCATGGGCCCGAAGAGCGCCATATGACGATCGAGGAGTTCACGTTGCAGGAAGCGCTGGCGATGGTGGCGGATGGCCGCATTGACGACGCCAAGACGGTGATTGGTTTGCTGCTCACCGACCGCGTGCTGCGCGGAGGCTGACCGACGTGTCGCTCGAACCCTCCGAGCGTTTTCTGGCATGGTTGCAGATCGAACAGGGTCGCGCGGTAAAAACGATCGAGGCGTACCGTCGCGACTTGCGTGACTATGAGGAGTGGTTGGCGATGCGCGGCAAGACGTCAATGACCGCGGGCAGCGCCGATGTCGAGGCGTTCGTTGCGCAGCTCCGCAAGCACGGCAAAGCCGCGCGCTCGATTGCCCGCCAATTCGCCGC
>VGBY01000060.1 GCA_016870295.1 Actinomycetota bacterium | reverse complement strand
AACGCAACACCGAGGCGACGTCGTCGTAGCGAGTGAGCACTACGAGCCCGCCGGGTGCGAGATGCACCGGATCTTGCTCGCGAAGAGCGTCGTAGAACGGGTGCGGGTTGGCGCGAAACGCCGGATCAAACGGGTTGAACGTCGGTGTGGTCACTGCTCGCTGGCAGTCGGCCGCTGAATGTTGGGGAACGGCACGACAGCCTGCTCATGCAAGATCGGGTCTTGGTCGGGCAGCACGATCCAATGTGCGCCATTCACCCGTTTGGTCAATGTCGTGTCGACGGCATCGACCACCTGCTGCGTTTTCATGAGTGGCATGCCGAGCAACGCAATCCACTCGCGAGCACGCTCCGTGATGAGCGGTGTATCGACGAAGCCGGGGCAAATCGCACTGATGCACACACCGAATTCGGCAAGCCGTGGCGACAATGATTTCACCAATCCAGACACTGCGTACTTGGTGAGACCATAAATCGGGTCGGCAGAAATCGGTACGAAGGCGGCCACCGATGCAGTCACCACGATGTCTCCGCTACGTCGCTCGCACATACCCGGAATCACCGCACGCGCGCCGAACACCACACCGTCGACGTTCACGCCGATGGCGCGGCGGTAGTCGTCGTCACCCACGTTCATGAGCGGCGGCGGCAGGGGATCAATCGGGCCGTCGAGCACCTGGCGGTTGGTCGTCACGCCTGCGTTGAGGTGTACGAGGTCGAAGTGGTCGTGTGATGCGATGAAGTCGCTCCACGCCTGACTCGACGACACGTCGAGCACTTCGGCCCGCACCCCGAGGCGCTCGCCGGTTTCGGCGAGTGCATTTTTGTTGACGTCGACGATCGTCACCTTGGCGCCGGCCTTCGCCAGCGATTCGGCAACTGCCGCACCGATGCCGCTTGCGCCTCCGGTGACGAGCGCGTTTCTGCCAGCGAGGTTCATCCGATCGCCTTTACATGTTCGTGCAGTGCCGATGCGTACGTATCCATCAGACGGCCGATTTCTTCGTCGGTCGTAACGAGCGGTGGGCAGAACGCATTGGTGTCGGCACCGATACCACGCACGATGGCACCGTCGTGCAGCGCGATGTCGCGCACGGCCATGGCGTCGTGTTGCTTATGCAGCCCCGCAGCCCACACGCCACCGTCGCCGCGAACTTCCTTCAGTAATCCGTCACGGTGCAGGGCGTGCAACGCTTTCGACACCAGCGAGCCGACATGCTTGGCGCGCTCAATGAGACCTTCACGTTCGATGATCTCGAGGTTCTTCAACGCGGCGGCACACGCCGTGGCATGACCGGAGTAGGTGTAGCCAGTTCGCAAGAAGTAGTTGGGGTCGGCTTCCAAACCGCGCAACGGGGCGGCGCCAACGAACACTCCACCGAGTGGTACATATCCCGAAGTAACTGCCTTGGCAAAGCAGGTGAAGTCGGGCGTGACGCCGTATCGCTGCGCGGCAAACCACGTGCCGAGTCGGCCGAAACCGGAGATGACTTCGTCGAAAATGAGAAACGCACCGTGCTGGTCGCACAACTTGCGTAGTGCTTGCAGATATCCGTCTCGCGGGGGGAACACTCCACCAGCGCCTTGCAACGGCTCCACGAGCACTGCCGCGATCTGCGCTCCGTCGCGGCTCATCGCCACCGAGAGCGCCTCGATGTCGTCGGGGTCAACCTGCGTTACGTCGGGTACCAACGGGTCGTAACCCGCCTTGTTGAGCGGCAAGCCTTGGGCACTGGTGCCGCCGAAGTTGGTGCCGTGATACCCGCGACCACGCGAGATGATGATCGTGCGTTCGGGGTGCCCGGCTTGCACGTGCGCGAGGCGCGCGAGTTTCATCGCCGTGTCGACTGCTTCTGAACCGCTCGAGCAGAGGAACACCCGGTTGCCTTTCATCGGCGACAACGAGTGCAGTTTGTCGGTGAGCACATCGGTGATATCCGTGGTGAACGGATCGAAGTTGTTGTACGACTCGAGCGCGGTGACCTGAGCGGCAATTGCGTCGGCCATTTCTTTGCGACCGTGGCCGATGTTGCAGTACCACAGGCTCGCCATGCCGTCGATGTATTCCTTGCCCGTGCTGTCGTAGAGACGAGCACCATCGCCGCGCACCATCGTGACGAACTCGGTTCGTGACGGCTTGGTGAATGCATGCAGGTAGGAGCGCGGCACGATGAAAACCCTAGTTATTCTCGCTCAACTAGCCTTAGTTCGCGATGAAAGGGCTCATCCTCGCCGGCGGTGCCGGCACCAGGTTGCGGCCCATCACCCACACCAGCGCCAAGCAGTTGGTGCCGATTGCCAACAAGCCGATCTTGTTCTACGGCATCGAGGCGATGAAGAAGGCCGGCATCAACGAGATTGGCATCATCGTCGGCGACACCCAGAAAGAGATTCGCTCGGCAGTCGGCGACGGTTCGCAGTTCGGGGTGAAGGTGTCCTACATTCCGCAGGATCAGCCGCTGGGGCTCGCGCATTGTGTGTTGATCGCGCAGGAGTTTCTCGGTGACGATGATTTCGTCATGTACCTCGGCGACAACATGCTCGAGCAAGGGCTCGAGGGTTTCGTGAGCGAGTTCGTGTCGGCACGTGCGAAAGGTGGCAAGACCGCACCGACGGCGCAAATTCTGCTGTGTCACGTGGACGACCCTCGACAGTTCGGCGTTGCCGAAGTAACGAAGGAGGGCCACGTCAAACGTCTCGTCGAGAAACCGAAGGATCCGCCGAGTAACTTGGCACTCGTTGGCGTGTACCTCTTCGACAAGACCATCAACGAGGCGGTACGGGCGATCAAGCCGTCAAAGCGCGGGGAACTCGAAATCACCGACGCCATCCAATGGCTGATCGAGCAGGGCAAGACCGTTCGACACGAAGTGCTGAAGGGCTGGTGGATCGACACCGGCAAGAAAGATCCACTGCTCGAGTGCAACCGCCTCGTGCTCGAGGTGATCGAGCCGCGCAACGACGGCAGCGTCGACGGCAGTTCACAGATCGAGGGCCGAGTCGTCATCATGCAGGGCGCCAAGATCGTCAACTCGCGTGTGCGCGGCCCCGTGGTAATCGGCAGCGACACGGTGGTGGAGAACAGTTACATCGGGCCGTACACCTCGGTGGGCAACAAGTGCAACATTGTGCACAGCGAACTCGAGCACTCGGTGTTGCTTGATGGCTGCACCGTCAACGACGTACACAAGATGAGCGATTCGCTGCTCGGCCGCAACGTCGAAGTGGTGCGCTCGCAACGCCGCCCGCATGCGCTACGCCTCATGCTTGGCGACGATTCAAAAGTGGAGCTCGACGCCTAATGGCCACCATCACGGAGAGCGCGGTCATCAAGGGCGTACAAATCGTCGAACCCCAGATGCACGGTGACGAACGAGGGTTCTTCATCGAGACGTATCGACGGGAGTGGTTTCCGCTGGGGCGCGAGATGATCCAGGGCAACCGCGGCGACCGCAAAGCCGGTGCAATCGTGGGACTGCACTACCACTTGCACCAAGCCGATTACTGGTACGTGCCGTACGGAACTTGCCGCGTGGTGTTGCACGACCTGCGCAAGGGTTCGCCCACCGATGGTGCCACACAAGTAATCGATCTCGGTGCCCGCAAAGATGGCACGCACGATCATCGTGGCGTGTTCATTCCGCCCGGTGTGGCGCACGGCTTTGCATCACTCACCGACATGACGATCACCTACTTAGTCGACGGTTACTACAACCAGCAGGACGAACTAGGAGTGGCTTGGAATGACCCAGCAATCGGCGCCGATTGGGGGATTGCATCGCCAACGCTGTCGAAGCGCGATCAAGCCAACCCGATGCGCAAAGACATCGACCGCAACTTCCAGCCCGTGTGGGGAATGCGCACGTGATCGGTCACGTAACACCGTGTCAACTCTGCAGTAGCAGTTTGCTGAGGAGTAGCCACAACTCGTGAAGATCTTCGTCACCGGCGGCGCCGGTTTCATCGGGAGCAACTACGCCCGTTGGGTGTTGCAAAACACCGATCACTCGATCACCGTGTACGACGCGCTCACGTACGCCGGCAATCTCTCCACGCTACGCGATCTCGACGACGATCGCAGGTTCACATTCGCGAAGGGCAACATCTGCCACCCAGGTGATCTCGAGCAGGCAATGAAGGGCCACGACTGGGTGGTGCACTTCGCAGCCGAGAGCCACGTTGATCGCTCCATTGAAAGTGGCGAAGACTTCATCCTCACCAATTGCTTCGGCACCAACGTGGTGATCGACACCGCGCGACGGCTCGGCATGCAGCGAGTGCTGCACATCGGCACCGATGAGGTGTACGGAAGCGTGGAGGTCGGTTCGTCGAAAGAGACCGACCCGCTCGAACCGCGCTCGCCGTATTCGGCATCGAAGGCCGGCAGCGACCTGATTGCGCTGTCGTACCACACCACGCACGGCACGCCGGTGCTGGTCACGCGATGCACCAACAACTTCGGGCCGTTCCAATACCCAGAAAAAGCGATTCCGCTCTTCACCACCAACCTGCTCGACGGCAAGAAGATTCCGTTGTACGGCGATGGACTCAACGAACGCGACTGGATTTACGTCGACGACCATTGCTCGGGCGTGCATCTCGTGCTGGAGAAGGGCACGATCGGCGAGATTTATAACATCGGCGCCGGTAACGAAACACCCAATCGCGTGCTGGTCGACAAACTGCTTGGGTTGCTGGGCAAAGACGAATCGAGCGTGCAGTACGTGCAAGACCGCAAGGGACACGATCGTCGCTATTCGGTGGACATCACGAGAATCAAGGCACTCGGCTGGAAGCGTGAGCGCTCGCTCGACGAAGCGCTCGAGTCGACGGTGAAGTGGTACCGCGACAACCGCTGGTGGTGGGAGCCGCTCAAGGCCAAGCCGTGAAGATCGTCGTCACCGGTGCGGGCGGCCAATTAGGACACGAACTCGTCGATGCTGCATCGGTGCAAGGGCACCAAGTGCGAGGGCTCACCCGAGCCGATCTCGATGTGACCGACTCGGCGGCAGTTCGCGCGACGATGCAGCGCGAGAAGCCGGATGTCATCGTGCACGCCGCGGCATGGACGGCAGTTGACGCATGCGAGAGTGATCGTGACAAGGCATTTCTGTGCAACGGCACGGCCACCGATTTTGTGGCGGCAGCAGCGCGTGAGGTTGGTGCGCGTGTCGTGTACATCTCTACCGACTACGTCTTTGATGGCAAAAAGCCGACACCATACGTCGAGTCTGATGTTCCGAATCCGCAGTCGGTGTATGGCGCGTCGAAGCTCGCAGGGGAGCAGGCACTCGACACGAGCCGCGACACCATCGTGCGCATTTCCTGGGTGTGCGGTTTCCACGGTGCCAACATGGTGAAGACGATCCTGCGGATCGCCGCCCAGCAACAGACGCTCACCTTCGTAGACGACCAGATCGGCAACCCGACCTTCGCCGACGATGCTGCGCGCATGATCATGCGGCTCGCGGGCGAGCAGCGCGCGGGTGTGTGGCATGTCACCAACCAGGGATCCGTGAGTTGGTACGAGTTCACGCGAGAGGTCATGCGAGCCGCCGGTCACGACGTGTCGCGAGTGAAGCCGGTCAAGACTCGTGACCTCGTGCCACCGCGTCCGGCGCCGCGCCCGGCCAACTCCATGCTCGACAATCAGGCGCTGCGCGAGGCGAGAATCCCGCTCCTCGACCACTTCCGCGTGCCGCTTGACCGACTCGTGCCCCGCTTGCAGGGTTAGGGTTGGGGCATGCAACCCGTCGAACTTCTCGCGGTGCTCGAGCCCACGGCGGCCAAGTTGTACGACCGCCACATGGGTGTGGCAAAGGAGTGGTTCCCGCACGAGTACGTGCCGTGGAGCCGCGGAAAAGACTTCACGCCGGGTCAGCCATGGTCTCCTAACGACGCAGACTTCGGCGATGGTGGTTGGACATTGCCCGACGCGGTGCGAGCCGCGCTGTTCGTGAACTTGCTCACCGAAGACAACCTGCCGTACTACACCCGCGACATCAGCACGATCTTTGGTGGCGACAGCGCGTACGGCGCGTGGGCGCGCAACTGGACCGCCGAAGAGGGCCGGCACGCGATTGCGATTCGCGACTACCTCATGGTGAGTCGGGCACTCGACCCGGTGGAACTCGAACGCGCCCGCATGCATCAGGTGCGTGGTGCACAGGTGCCGGCACCGGACGACATCTTCGAGGCGCTTGCTTACCTCTCGATGCAAGAGTTGGCCACGCGCATCGCACATCGCAATACCGGCAAACTCATCGGCGATCAAGCAGGTCAAGATGTGATGCTGCGCGTCGGCAACGACGAGAATCTGCACTTCCTGTTTTATCGCGATCTCGCCGCGGCGGCGCTCGAGGCCGACCCGTCGAACATGATGATCGGCATCGAGCGCGCGGTTCGCAACTTCGCCATGCCCGGAACGGGCATTCCGAACTTCACCGAATTGGCCAAGCAGATCGCCAAGACGGGCATCTACGACTTCAAGGTGCACCACGAACAGATCCTCGAGCCAGTCGTGATGCGCCACTGGAAGGTGAAGGAAGTATCCGGGCTCACTCCCGAGGCCAAGCAGGCCCAAGAAGATCTCGTTGCCAGAGTGGAGAAGATCGCGCGCGTCGCTGCCCGTTTGTCTCGCGAACCCGAAACGGTGTA